>CANPVY010000341.1 GCA_947581845.1 uncultured bacterium
ACCATGAGAATCACGGCGGCGATCACGACCCTGAGAGCCTGGCACCGCGGGCTGCGCGAGACCGAGCGGCTCTACCTGGTCCTGGTGGCCGTGGTGATCGGGGTGCTAGGGGGACTCGCCGCCGTCGCCTTCCGCCGACTGATCCAGCTCGTCCAGATGATCGCTTGGCAGCAAGGCCCTTACAGCCTGGACTACATCGCCGGCCTGCCCGCCTGGTGGAAGATCCTCGCCCCGGCGGCCGGCGGTCTCTTCGTCGGGCTGATCATCTACGTGTTCGCGCGCGAGGCGAAGGGCCACGGTGTGCCCGAGGTCATGGAGGCAGTGGCGATGCGCGGCGGCCGCATCCGGCCGCGAGTGGTCATCGCCAAGCTGTTCGCCTCGGGGATCTGTATCGGCTCCGGCGGCTCGGTCGGCCGTGAGGGGCCGATCGTACAGATCGGCTCGGCGCTGGGCTCCGCGCTGGGTCAGTGGCTGAAGATCGATCGGCGGCGGCTACGCACGCTGGTCGGCTGTGGCGCCGCCGCCGGGATCGCCGCGACCTTCAACGCGCCGGTGGCCGGCGCACTGTTCGCCGTCGAGATCATCCTCAGCGACTTCGGCGTCGCCCAGTTCTCGCCGATCGTCATCTCGTCCGTGGGAGCAACGGTCGTGAGCCGCCACTTCCTGGGCGACTTCCCGGCCTTCGTGGTCCCGGAGTACAGCCTGGTCCATTGGACCGAGCTTTTCGCCTACGCTGGCCTGGGCGTCCTCGCCGGGCTCGCAGCGCTGGCCTTCATCCGTTGCCTCTATCGCTGCGAGGACCTGTTCGACCGCTTCAAACTGACGCCGCCACTGAAGGCCGTCATCGGCGGCGCGCTCATCGGCGTCATCGGTATCTGGGCGCCCCAGATCTTCGGCGTCGGTTACGAAGCGATCAGCGAGGCGCTGCACGGCAGGATCATCTGGCAGTTCATGCTCGCGCTCGTCGCGCTCAAGATCCTCGCCGTGTCCATCACCATCGGCTCGGGCGGCTCCGGCGGCATCTTCGCGCCCTCACTGTTCATCGGCGCCATGCTGGGCGGCGCCGTCGGCACCGTAGTGCACCTCCTCTGGCCGACCAGCTCGGCGGGCGTGGGAGCCTACGCACTGGTCGGTATGGGCGCCGTGGTCGCCGCAGGCACGCACGCGCCGATCACGGCGATCCTCATCATCTTCGAGATGACAGGCGACTACAAGATCATCCTGCCGTTGATGATCAGCTGCATCATCGGCACGCTGCTGGCCACCCGCGTGCAGCGCGGGTCCATCTACACCATGAAGCTCCTGCGTCGCGGCGTCGACATCCAAAGGGGCCGCGCGGTCAACGTGCTCCAGCACGTGCCCGTGCGTGAGGTGATGCGCACCGACGTCGTCACCGTTCGACCCGACGCCGATCTCTATTCCCTCATATCGAAATTCATCGATCATCCGGGGAGCACGTTGTTCGTGGTCGATGAAGAGAATCGCTTGGAAGGAGTCATCACCGCCGACGATATCCGACCGGTGATGAGGGACCCCGCCTGCTTCGAGCTGCTGATCATCGCCGAAGACGTGGCCGAAACCGACTTCCCGGCGGTCACCCTCGACCGCTCGCTGGCCGACGTGATGCGTTTCCTGAGCTCCTACCGGGGCGAGGTGCCAGTCCTCGAGAACGGGCGTCTTGCGGGCGTCATCTGGCCGCAGGATGTCATCGAACGCTACCACACCGAGGTCTTCAAGCGCGACATGGCCGGCAGCGTAGCGTCAGCAGTGACCGGAGAGAGGAAGGTCGACCTGGTCCCCACGGAGCGGCACACCGTCGTGGCCGAGATCGACGTGCCCGCCAGCTTTCTCGGCAAGACGATCGGCGAACTCGACATCCGCCGTAACTTCGGCGTTAGCATCCTCATGATCAAACAGACTTCCGCGCCCGGCGAGGAGCGCATCAAGGCGGCCCCGACGCCGGACTACGTCTTCCAAACCGGTGACGTCATGCTCGTCTTAGGACCCGACGAAGAGCTTCGCCATCTGCAGCGTGGTGTGCCCCGGCCTACAAAATGATAGCTACCTGATAGCTAAATGATCGTCACATGATCCACATGATACCTACGTGATCGCCTACCTGATCGCTTCAGCTCGCCACCGCTTCGCTTGTCCGCTGACGTTCGTCACCGTCGTGGCGCTGACGTGAGTCGGGTGCGGTGACGGCGGTCCGACAGAAGCTATTGCCCGTATCGTCTGCACCTACACGCTGCTGAGCGTGAACGGCGAGAGCCTGCCGGAAATTCAGAACTCGCCGTCGCCAACCGTAAACTCCGGGAACGCAGGGAACAGGCCCATGGCAATGAGAACAGGAAGGACGTTTTCATTCCGCCACATCTCTACCATTTTGCCATCGGCGAAACGGCTAATGCGGATCCCCGAGAGCGTCATTCCTCCTCCCAAATCAGCCGAGTACAGATCCACAACCTTGTCCCGCTCGGCGATCAGCTGCTCAATCGTGATCTGAGTAGGGTCATCAGGGTCAATATGTTCCTGCAGCCACTGTGTGTAGCTCTCGTAGTCGGTGACTTCCGGGTAGATGCTGTGCCAGACGAACGTGGGGGCAACATAACCAAGGGCGGCTGCCAGGTCTCCCTGCTTCCATCCCTCCTCAACCTCCCGGACACAGAGAGCCGTGTTGGACTCCGGATCACCAGGGTCGCCCGTTACCGCCGACGGTTCGCCCCAGCGGAAATCACCGGGTTCAGTGCGACGCGCGAAGGAGAAAGGGAAGACTTCTTCAGGTAGTGGCTCAAAATACCCGACCTGTTGCCCTACACCCAACAGGTCGTAGCTCCGGTGCACTTCCGCGATCTTCCTGTGATCCAGTCGATAGATGTTGATACCCTTCATCGCGACCTGGATCCCGGAGGCTGGGACGCCAAACAGCTCCCCCTGGTGTATGCCGGTAACCGTGTAACGTGCCCCGACCTTGTCTCCTTCGGCGATCAGGTCATGGACCTCGACGTGGTAGTCAGGGAAAGCAGCCCGCCAACTGTGAACCCACCTCTTGTACCCCTCGAGGTCCGTGACGCCGCCAGGGTTCGGATCGTGATTGGCGAAGTCGTCGGCGAAGAGCTCGTCCGCTACGGCCAGGTTACCCTGATTCCAGACCTCATCAGCCACACGCTGAACGATCTCCGCGTTCGTCTGGGCGGTTGCCTGAGGAACCTCAACCATGATCAGGAACATGAACCCAGCGGGAACCACGCTGCCGATTCGTGCAAGCATTACTTGATCCTTCCTTCTATTCCTTCTGCGAGGCGAGCTCGAGCTCAACCGCCCTCAGCCAGGTAGTCGTACACGACCTCGCCGTAATCCAGGGTGAAGTCATACTCGTAACAAACCGCGCGTAGGATCTCCAAGACGGGAATGCTGCCCAGCGGATCCGCCGGCGTAGAGCCGAACTCCAACGTCCCCACGCCAGGACGAAGCTCCGTGACTACCGGATCGCCCAGCGTCGTGGCCGTGAGCTGCAACACGTCGGGCGGTGCACCCTTCTCGACGGAAGGAATCAGTTTCACGTTGAAAAGCGGCACATTTGGCGTCTCCGGAATGGGCACCACCGGATCACCCGGACGCACGCTGACGTCGATCAGGGTCACGCCTCCCTCCTGCACGCTCGCATTAACCTGTCCTCCTTCCTCGACGATCTGAATCTCGGCACCGAACTTGGAGAATCCCCAGATCTCCCGGCCTCCGGTGATCGCCGCCGCTTCATCCAGGTAGAGTACTGGTATGTACTGACCCGCCGCG
>CANPVY010000342.1 GCA_947581845.1 uncultured bacterium
ATCGTCGTTCTCCGTATGTTCGCCGTTGGGATCGATCAGCATCAGGTAGGTGTCGAACTCGCTCGAGCTCACGTCGAGCTGCACCTGCTGACCGGGACGACCCTCGAACTGGTAAGAATCGGCGTACTCACCGCTACGCAGCGTATCGTCACCCGCCGCCAGAGTACCCTGTTCCACCCGGGCGCCGGGCGTGCCGGCCGCGGCTGTCCGGTCGATCCGCAGGTCGTAAGCGCCCTCCTCTCCTGGTTTGTAGCTCGTCACCAGGACTCGGTAGTCGCCGTCCTCCGGCAACTCCATGGCCAGCTGGGAGCGCTGCGCGTCACCTTCATAGTCGTCGTTCTCGAACTGCTCCTCGCTCGGCGCGATGACGATCAGGTAGGGATCGAACTCGGCCGAGCGTAGGTCGATCACCACATGCTCGCCGGCGTTGCCGCTGAGCGGGTAGCTGTCGTAGTACTCGCCGCTGGTGAGCTCGCGGTCGCCGCTGGCGAGCGTACCGCTCTCGAAGCGCGCACCAGCGCCGGCGATCGTGCCCGGCGCGCCACGCATCGTGGTGATGCTGAGCTCATAGGCGCCCGTCTCACCCGCCTCGTACGAAGTGACCACCACGCTCCACTCACCGCTCTCCCCCAGCACCTTCTCGATACGCGAGCGATTAGCCGAGCCCTCGTAGTCGTCGTTCTGGGTGTCTTTGCCGGAAGGCGCGAGCAGGATCAGAAACGGGTCGAAATCCGTCGCGAACAGGTCTACCAGGACGACCTCACCGGCGTTCCCCTGGAAGGAGTACCGGTCGTAGTACTCCTTGCTGGACAGCTGCGAGTCGCCCGACTCCAGGCGCCCCCGGTGGTTCTGCGTGGAGGGGGCGCCTGCCGTCACTTCCTGTGCGGGCGCGGCGCCGCTGGCGAACACACCGACGCCGTAGAAGCACGGCTCGGTGCTGCACTTCGCCATATAGACGTGCACCGTGTACTGGGCCGCACGCGCCGGCCCGGCCTCGACCATGGGCACGTCATCTTCCTCATAGTCGGAATCGATTTCCTGGCCCGACTCGTCCAACAGCCTCAGGTCAACGTCCGTGCAATCGTTATCGCAGACGCCGACCAGGATGTAGCGGACCCCGCCCTCCAGAACGATGCTGAAGTCCTCCGAGCTCTCGTTCTTGAGCGTCCCCGTGTGGGGATCGCCCCGCAGGCTGTAGCCGTCGGGGCCGAGCACGTCGCCGGCGCTCCGCAGCTGATCCAGCACCTGCTGCTCCCACTGGCTCTGTGCCCGCGCCTGGGCGGCTAGGACCAGCCAAGCTCCCAGGAACAGAAATAGGCTGACTCGGCGCATGAGGGATTCTCCGCTGTGGAGTGGGACTAGGCGGGGGGAGCGGCCGACGGAGACCCGGGCTTTCGACCGCCGGCGTCACAAATATGTGCGGATAACCGGAGGAGCGGTAGGGCCAAGTTGCTCACGGTCGCCACAGGCCCGCGCCGAGCGGGCGGAAAACGGCCGCGGGAGCGCTGCTTCCCCCCGCGGCCGCGGTTCTCGAAGGCTGGCAAATTCGCCTTTCGCCGGTTAGCCGCCGACGGTCGTGATGCTGACCTCGTAGGCGCCTGACTCACCCGGCCGGTACGAGGTCACCAGCACCCGCCACTCGCCGCTTTCGTTCAGCACCTTCTCGATGCGGGAGCGGCTGGCCGAGCCCTCGTAGTCATCATTCTGCACGTCGTCACCGGACGGCGAGACCAGAATGAGATACGGGTCGAACTCGGTCGAGAACAGGTCCACCACGACCACGTCGCCGGGACTGCCCCAGAACGTGTACTGGTCGTAGTACTCCTCGCTGGGCAGCCGCTGGTCACCCCGCTGCAACTGGCCCCGGTGGTTCTGCGTGGAGGGAGCAGAGGAGACCGCCGGGCGCGCGGCCCCGCCAGCGTAGACGCCGACGCCGTAGAAGCACGGCTCGGTGCTGCACTCCGCCATGTAGACGTGGACCGTGTAGCGGGCCGTCTGAGGCGGCGTGACCTCGATCACGGGGTAATCGTCCAACTCGTAGTCGGAATCGATCTGACTACCCGAAGCGTCCATCAGAGCGAGGTCGACGTCCGTGCAGTCGACATCGCAGACGCCCACTAGCGCGAAGGGGACGCCGCCGTCGAGGACCAGGGTGAAGTCCTCGGACGTCTCGTTGCGAAGCGACCCGGTGTGGGGATCCCCCCGGAACACGTAGCCTTCGGGCCGGAGGACCTCGCCAGCGGTGCGCAGCTGATCGAGCACCTGTTGTTCCCACTGGCTCTGCGCCGCGGCCTGGATGGGTGCCGCCAGCAGGAGGGCCAGGAAGACGGTGAGCGTGAGTCTGTACATGGGGATTCTCCGCTTTGGAGGGGGGATGATATCGGGGAGGGAGCGGCCGGCGGATCGGAGACCAGCCTCCGCCTCTGGGGCCTGTATACCCGGCAGGGCCCGGCAGGGTCCAGCCACGCAGCCCGGCGTGCCGGGCAAGAGCGCAGCTCGAATCTCCGCCCGTGGGGCCGGCCGTTTGTCCAGCCGATGTCAGGCAGTTACAACGGACATTGCGGGTTCAACACGCGCCTGCCAACGGCCGAGCACCCCTTCGAGCAGCTCCTGGACCGCTGGGCAACCCTGATTCTGCCCGTCCGAGGCGCGATTTCCCGGCCTTCTTGACGTGCTGGCGGGGAGTCGCCATTTTTGCAATGCCCTGCACCGGACAAGCCCAGCCGAAACCCGGGAGAAGCACACCGGTACGGAAGCTGTAGCCGTGTACGCAGAGGCACGAGCGTGCTCTTGTGCGTTGAGTTTGCGGGGCACCAAGAGCCTAGGCTTTAATCCCGTATTGACTCCTTAACACCGATAGGAGGAAGGAGCCATGTTCAAGCGCGCTACTGTTCTAGCGGCCCTGGCCCTGTTCGCGCTGGCGGCGCGGCCAGCGCTGGCCCAGCAGGTCATGGTCGACCTCAACCCGTTCGGCGGCATCTACTTCCCGATCTCCGATCTGGTTGAAGAGGATGGGGAAACAGGGAAGCAGAAGCTCGGCCCCTTGTTCGGCGCTCGAGTCACCGTGTGGCTCAACGAGTCGTTCGGCGTGGAGGGCGGCTTCGCCTACTCGATCACTGACGCTGAGGCCGATATCGCTGGCACGACGTTCGAAGAGGATGCCAACGTCATGCTGGCAACCCTGATGGGCCTCTACCAGTTCGCCCCCAGCCCGACCGCCCCGTTCATGCTGCATGTCGGAGCGGGGCCCGCGTTGATCATTCATGGTGGCGATGCCTACGAGGACGTTGAAGGCACGACGGACATCGGCGGCTCGATCATTTTCGGCGGCACCTATGACGTGTCGGACATGCTCGCGATCCGCTTCAACGCCCAGGACTTCATGTACTCCGCGAAGTTCGGCGAGGAACCAGAGGAGACGGACGCGAAGTTCCAGAACGATCTGGTCTTCACAGGTGGCGTCGTCATCAAGGTAGGCCGCTAGAGCGCGACGGCTTAAACAGGAAATCGGGGGCGCGGTCGCACAGACTGCGCCTCCTTTTTTGCTCGCGAGGGAAACCGACCTGCAGCCGTCCCGCTTGCGCCGCTGGCAGGCCGGGCGCTCAGGTAAGGTGACGGCCCTGGCGATGGGGCGGCCCGGCTTCGCGCCGGCCCGCCCCATCGCCATCACCTGGTCATTTCAAGCCACAGGTGAAGTGTAGCGTCAACCTCCGAAGAAGAACCTGTAGCCAGTCAGGATCTGGAGGTTCCTGTTCTTGATCGAGGTCGGGTCGCCCGTGACGTCGTTCAAGTCCGTCAGGCCGAGATCGTAGAGGAAATCTACGGTGATCGCGCCAATG
>CANPVY010000343.1 GCA_947581845.1 uncultured bacterium
CGGGAGGATCACTGAATGCGCATCTGGCCCGGCCAGCCCTATCCGCTGGGAGCCACCTGGGACGGTGAGGGGGTCAATTTCGCCCTCTTCTCAGAGCATGCCACCGGCGTGCAGCTGTGTCTGTTCAACCATCCGGAGGCCGCGGAGGAAACCGCCCGCATCCCACTGCGGGAGCGTACCAACAACGTCTGGCACGTTTATCTGCCCGACGTGCGACCCGGCCAGCTGTACGGCTACCGGGTTGATGGGCCTTACAAGCCCGACGAGGGGCATCGCTTCAACTCCGCCAAGCTGCTCCTCGATCCGTACGCGAAGACGATCACGCACACGGTAGGCACGAGCGACACGTTGTTCGGGTATCGTGTTGGCGACCCGGCTGAAGACCTCACAATCGACGATCGGGACAGCGCAGGCGATCTACCGAAGTGCGTGGTCGTCGACTCGGCCTTCACCTGGGGCGATGACCGGCCGCCGCGCACGCCGTGGAACCGCACGGTCATCTACGAGTGCCACGTCAAAGGCCTCACCTATCGCCACCCCGGGGTACCCGAGCAGCTCCGAGGTACCTACCTGGGACTCGCCTCGGAGCCGATCATCGACCACCTGCTCAGGCTGGGCGTCACTGCGGTCGAGCTCATGCCGATCCACCACTCGCTCAGCGAACCCCACCTGGTCGAGCGTGGGCTCACGAACTACTGGGGCTACAATACGATCGGCTACTTCGCGCCCGACGCGCGCTTCGCTACAGGCGGTGTGGGCCAGCAGGTGCAGGAGTTCAAGATGATGGTCAGGGCCCTGCACAGCGTGGGCATCGAGGTGATCCTGGACGTCGTCTACAACCACACGGCTGAGGGCAACCGGCTGGGCCCGACGCTGTGTTTCCGAGGCATCGACAACGTCTCATACTACCACTTGAGCCCCGAGAACCCGCGCTACTACGTGGACTTCACCGGGACCGGTAACACGCTCAACATGCTGAACGCCCGCGCCATGCAGCTCATGATGGACAGCCTGCGCTACTGGGTGCAGGAGATGCACGTGGACGGTTATCGCTTCGACCTGGCGCCCGCTCTGGCCCGCGAACTGTACGAGGTCGGACGCCTGGCTTGGTTCTTTGACATCGTTCAGCAGGACCCCGTGCTATCGCAGGTGAAGTTGATCGCCGAGCCCTGGGACCTGGGGCCGGGTGGCTACCAGGTGGGCAACTTCCCCACTGGCTGGGCCGAGTGGAACGGGCGCTACCGCGATACCCTGCGGCGCTTCTGGCGCGGTGACCCCGGCCAACTCGCCGGGCTCGGCTTCCGCCTGTCCGGCAGCAGCGATCTCTACACGCGCGGCGGTCGTAACCCTTACGCGAGCATCAACTTCGTCACCGCACACGACGGGTTCACGCTTCAGGACCTGGTGAGTTACAACCACAAGCACAACGAGGCGAATGGCGACGACAATCGCGACGGCGCCGACGAGAACTTCAGCAACAACTGGGGCGTCGAGGGACCGAGCGAGGCGGTCAACATCGTGCGAACGCGCGAGCGCATGAAGCGCAACTTCATCGCTGCGCTCGCCTTCTCGCAGGGCGTTCCCATGATCTTGCACGGCGACGAATTGGGCCGCACTCAGCAAGGCAACAACAACGCCTACTGTCAGGACAACGAGATCTCCTGGGTCGATTGGGGCCTGGACGATCGCGACCGGGCGGCCCTCGAGTTCACTCGCCATGTCTTCGCGATCCGAATGCAGAACCCCGTGCTACGCCGGCGCAGCTTCTTCAGCGGCAGACCCGTGAGCGAGAACGGCGTCAAGGACCTGATCTGGCTACGGCCTGACGGCCAGGAGATGACCGACGGCGACTGGCACGACCCGGACAACCGTGTGCTCGGTATGCTCGTCCCCGGCGAAGCCACCGACGAGGTGGACGAGCGAGGCCGCTTGATCAAGGGTGACACTCTGCTACTCTTGCTCAACGCGAGCGGCCGCTCGCGCTACTTCACCTTGCCCCAGCTCGATGAGCCCGGCATCTGGCGTGATGTCGCGAATACCGCCCGGCGCAGTCCCCGGACCGTCAAAGGCGCGGGCGTGCAACTGGTGGCACAGTCGCTCATGCTGCTCTGCCACGAACGGCGAAGGAGCTGACGGGAGATGGGGAAGAAGAAGAAGAAGCGGCCGGCCTCCAAGCCCAAGCGCGCGCCTCTGGCGATCGATCCCGGGGAACGCGGACGCCTGCTCGCCGGCGACCACCACGACCCTCACAGTATACTGGGAGCGCATCCCGCAACTCTCAAAGGGCAGGACGGCGCTGTGGTGCGCGCCTATCACCACGACGCCACGGCCGCAGAATGCCTCCTGGCCGGCAGTGAGGCGCTCGAGATGGAGCCGCTGGGAGACGGTCTCTTCGCGGCTTTCCTGCCCGGTGCCGAATTACCGCTGCGCTACCGGCTGCGTTTCCATTTCCCCAGCGGCGACACGTGGGAGCGCGGCGACCCGTATCGTTTCCTGCCGACGCTCGGCGAGATGGACCTCCATCTGTTCAACGAGGGGACCCATCGCGAGCTCTGGCGCTGCCTCGGCGCGCATGTCCGGCACATCGACGGCGTGGACGGCGTCGGCTTCGCCGTCTGGGCGCCCAGCGCGCGACGGGTGAGCGTGCTCGGTGACTTCTGCCACTGGGACGGGCGGATCTTCCCGATGCGGGCCCTGGGCAGCTCCGGCATCTTCGAGATCTTCATACCGGAGCTGAGGCCCGGCGCGCTCTACAAGTACGAGATCAAGACGGGCGACGGCCTCATCCGGGTGAAGACGGATCCGTTCGCCTTCGCCATGGAGGTGCCCCCCGGTACGGCATCCCGAGTCGTCGGCTCCGCGTATCACTGGGGTGATACCGAGTGGATGAGCGCGCGGTCGCAGCGTGATCTGGCGCGCGAGCCGATGGCGGTCTACGAGGTGCACCTCGGCTCCTGGGCGCGCGTGCCCGAGGAGGGGAACCGCCCGCTCACCTACCGCGAGATGGCTCCGAAGCTCGTCGAGCACATGAAGCGCTTCGGGTTCACCCACCTCGAGCTGTTACCTGTCAGCGAGCACCCCTTCGCCGGGTCCTGGGGCTATCAGGTCAGCGGCTACTACGCGCCCACAGCCCGCCACGGCACACCGGACGACTTCCGCTACCTCGTTGACCTCTGCCATCAGAACGGCATCGGCGTCATCCTCGACTGGGTGCCGGCGCATTTCCCCAAGGACGACTTCGCGCTGCGCCGCTTCGACGGCACGGCCCTCTACGAGCACGAGGACCCGCGCCTCGGCGAGCATCCGGACTGGGGCACGCTGGTCTTCAACTACGGGCGCAAGGAGGTCCAGAACTTCCTGATCGCCAACGCCCTCTACTGGCTCGCCGAGTTTCACATCGACGGTCTGCGGGTCGATGCTGTCGCTTCCATGCTCTACCTCGACTACAGCCGCGAGGAGGGCGAGTGGATACCCAACATCTACGGCGGTCGTGAGAACCTGGACGCGGTCGCCTTTCTCAAGAAGTTCAACGAGGTCGTAGGGTCCGAGCAGCCCGGCTGTGTGACGATCGCGGAGGAGTCGACGGCCTGGACCGGTGTCAGCCGACCGACTTGGGAGGGCGGCCTGGGGTTCCACTTCAAGTGGAACATGGGCTGGATGCATGACACCCTGGAGTACTTCAAGAAAGATCCCGTCCACCGCAAATGGCACCTCGACGTGCTGACCTTCGCGATGCTCTACGAGTACAGCGAGCGCTTCGTGATGCCCCTGTCCCACGACGAGGTCGTCCATGGGAAGGGCTCGCTGCTGAACAAGATGTCCGGCGACCTCTGGCAGAAGTTCGCCAACCTGCGGCTGCTGCTGACGTACCAGTACACGCGGCCGGGCAAGAAGCTGCTGTTCATGGGAACCGAGCTCGCGCCCTGGAACGAATGGAATCACGACGCCAGTCTCGACTGGCACCTCGCGGACGACCCGATGCGCCAGGCGTTCGCCCGCTTCCTGGCAGACCTCGGGCAAATCTACCGCAGCGCCCCGGCCCTGTGGCGCCGTGATCACGAGCCCGGCGGCTTCAACTGGATCGACTGCAGCGATCGTGACAACAGCGTGATTTCCTACCTACGCCGGGACGGACGGGATCATCTCGTCGTCGTCCTGAACCTCACACCCGTACCCCGGGACGACTACCGCATCGGCGTACCGTCGGCGGGCCGCTACATCGTCCGCTTCTCTAGTGACGGGCGCGAGTACGGCGGCAGCGACTACTACATGCC
>CANPVY010000344.1 GCA_947581845.1 uncultured bacterium
GCAGATGGGCATCATCTTCTTGGATGAGCTGGACAAGATCGCCGCCGAGCGGAGCCCAATCGGCGGACCGGATGTCTCGCGTGGCGGAGTACAGCGCGATCTGCTGCCCATCATTGAGGGCTCGAGCGTCCAGACCAAGTATGGAATGGTGCGCAGCGAGCACATTCTGTTCATCGCTGCAGGGGCCTTTCATGCGACCAAGCCGTCCGACCTCATCCCGGAGCTGCAGGGTCGCCTCCCGATCCGCGTCGAGCTGGCACCGCTGAACGAGCAAGATTTCGTCAGGATCCTCACCGAGCCCAAGAACGCTCTGCTCACCCCGTATCGGGCACTCATCGAGACGGAAGGGGCCGAGCTCGTGTTCGACGAGAGCGGTGTCGCCGAGATCGCACGCATCGCCGCCGACGTGAACCAACGGATGGAGAACATAGGCGCCCGCCGCCTGCATACGGTGCTGACCACCCTGCTGGAAGAGATCATGTTTGATCTGCCCGAGTCCGGCAGTGGGAGGATCGTGGTGGACGCGCCCCTTGTACAGGAGCGTCTGGCTCGAGTCGTCCAGGACGAGGATCTGCGCCGCTATATTCTCTAGTTGTAGGCCAGGACACGGCTCACTGGCGTCCGCCGGGTTTCCAAGCCGTCCGATTGGCACGCCTGCGGATCTCTGCTAAATTGGCAGTCAGTAGACTCCCACAATTCAGCTCACTTCGAGACCAGGAGTGGCCCCGATGGCCGAGGATTCGAAGAGAACGCCGCTCTACGCGGAGCACGTCAAGCTGGGCGCCAAGATGATCCCGTTCGCCGGCTTCGAGATGCCGGTTCAGTACCCGACAGGGGTCTCGAGTGAGCATCGCTGGGTGCGGGAGCACGCTGGGCTCTTCGATGTCTCCCACATGGGCGAGTTCAGCGTGGCAGGTAGCGGTGCCCTGGAGTTCGTGAACCATGTGGTGGCGAACGATGTCTCGCGGCTGGAAGCGGGCCAGGCGCAGTATACCGTGATGTGCCGAGAGGGTGGCGGGATTGTCGACGATCTCCTGGTCTATCGGTTTCCCGAGCGTTTCCGACTCGTGGTGAACGCGGCGAATATCGAGAAGGACTTCCGATGGATTCAGGGCTGCTTGGATGAGTGGGAGGCTGGGGGCGTCGAGCTGGTTGACGAGAGTGACAGGATCGGATTGCTGGCGCTTCAGGGCGCCGAGAGTGAGGCGATTGTGGAGCCGCTCACTCCTCTCGACGCGTCTGCGATCAGGTATTACCGCTTCGCGGAGGGCGAGGTCGCGGGTGTACCGTGCGTGGTCAGTCGGACCGGCTACACGGGCGAGGATGGATTCGAGCTGTACTGCGCGGCGGAAGCGGCAGTGAAGCTGTGGCAGGCGGTGATGGAAGCGGGGGGCGAGCGGATCAAGCCCATCGGGTTGGGGGCCCGGGACACGCTCCGTCTCGAGGTCGGTTTGGCATTGTACGGCAATGATATCGACGAGCAGACGACGCCTTTGGAGGCTGGCCTGGGCTGGACGGTCAAGTTCGACAAGGGCGACTTCATCGGTCGGGCGACCCTGATGAAGCAGAAGGAGCAGGGCGTGGAGCGAAAGCTCTGCGGCTTCGTTCTGCAGCGGCAGGGGTTCCCCCGCCCGGGATACGAGATCCGCTGCCAGGGCAAGCCAGCGGGCGTGGTTCGCAGCGGTACGGTAGGCCCGAGCGTGGGGCAGGGCATCGGCACCGGATACCTGCCCAGCGAATGGAGCGCGCCGGGCACGGAGATCGAGGTCGTGATCCGCGACCGGGCGACGCCGGCCGCAGTGGTCCGCATGCCGTTCTACAAAGAAGGCTCGGTGAGGCGGTGATCCGCGTCGCGATACTGACGGTCAGCGACATGGCGGCTGCCGGGGAGCGGCGCGACAGCTCGGGTGAGGCCGCTCGCGAATGGGTGCGAGTGAACGGCTGGTCGCTGGTCGAGCATCGCGTGGTTCCTGATGAGACCGTGCCGATCGCCACCCAGCTTGCCCGCTGGGCAGACGGCGGCCAGGTGGATCTGATCGTCACCGTCGGCGGGACGGGTTTCGGGCCACGCGATATCACGCCAGAAGCCACCTCCACGATCTTGGAGCGGCCTGCCCCGGGTCTTGCCGAGTCATTGCGAGCGAGCGGTGTGCAGAGCACACCGTTCGCCATGCTGGGCCGGGGTCTCGCCGGTATCCGTGGTCGCGCTCTCATCGTGAACCTACCTGGGGCCGAGCGGGCAGTCCGGGAAGGGCTGGATATCCTGGAGCAGGTGGTCCCGCACGCCGTGGAACTGCTGGGCGGCCGAACCGAGCACTAGCGAGCTAACCGCGCGATATGGCGATCATACTGATAACCACCGCCGACCTGGGACGTGCCGGGGCGCTGCAGCGTGCTTTTGAGCCGGACGATGAAGTCCGGTTCGTGACGAGTGCAGGAGACGTGCGAGCGGCGCTCGAGCCGGCTGAGGACAGTGAGGCGGCTCTGGTCTTGACCGGCGAGGTAGGAGAGCGGCCGACCCGGGAACTGATATCGGCGGTATCCGATAACGGTCGGCATATCGCGGTTGTCGCGGTCGCTGGTGTCGGGGAGATGTTGCCCAGCGAGTTGGCGGCCGAGTTGCGGATCGATGAGGTGTTCGTCGAGCCGGTCGACCCTGACGAGATCGTCTTGGTCGTCCGGCGATTGATCCAACGCAGGCGTCTGCAAGTTGAGATCGGCATCGTCGGCAACACCGAAGCCATCCAGGAGGTAGTAGAGCGGATCGCCCAGATCGCGCCCGTCGGCTCGACGGTGCTCATCACCGGTGAGAGTGGGACGGGGAAGGAGCTGGTCGCTCGGGGTCTGCACAGACTCTCTCCCCGGCGCGGCAAGCCGTTCATTGCCGTGAGCATCGCCGCGCTGCCGGAGACACTGCTGGAGTCGGAGCTGTTCGGGCACGAGAAGGGAGCTTTCACTGGGGCCAGCTCGCTACGCAAAGGCATGTTCGAGCTGGCCAACGGTGGGACGATCTTCCTCGACGAGGTGGCTGAGATGCCCTCCGGACCCCAGACCCGACTGCTGCGGGTTCTGGAGCAGCGCGAGTTCATGCGAGTGGGTGGCAGTGAATCGATCAAGGTCGACGTCCGAGTGATCGCGGCCACCAATCGCGACTTACGCCAGGCCGTCGCGCTGAACGAGTTCCGGCGCGATCTCTACTATAGGCTCAATGTCCTGCACATCCACATGCCGCCTTTGCGCGAGCGGCGCGAGGACATTCCCTTGCTGGTCCACGAGCTCATCCGCGAGCTCAGCCGCGAGCACCGGCGGGCGTTCAAGGGCATTGCGCCCGACGCGCTGGAGATCTTGGTCCGTTACGACTGGCCGGGCAACGTGCGCGAGCTCAGGAACCTTCTGGAGTCAATGGTGGTCCTGGCTCCGGGGTCGACCATTCGGCCGGTGGACATCCCTCCCGACGTGCGGCGTGGCGCGGAGCGCGGCGTGCCTGGCCGGGCTCCCGTGCAGCCGCCGGCCCTGCGGCACGAAGAGATGGCCGGGCGCGAGGGTCTATCGGCTCGGTTGCCGCAGATGGAGTTCGTCTTCCGCACGTTGGTCGACCTGAAGTTCGATATCGAGGACCTGCGGAGGGAGTTCGAGCTCTACAAGCGCAGACACCCCGAGCTGACGGCTGCGCGTGAGGCGCGTGTGCTCGAGGTACCGCGAGCCACACCAGAGGCCACGATGATCGAGCCCCTGGTCGTAGGATCCGCTGCGGAGGATGCGCCAGCTGCAACCGGCGCTGGGGCGCCGGGGTCGGCGGAGGAGGGGGCGATCTACTTCCGGCCCGGGATGACGATGGAGGAATTGGAACGAGCGGCGATCATCGCGACGCTCGAGTCCGTCGGAGGTAACCGTCGGCTCGCCTCGGAACAGCTCGGGATCGGTGAGCGGACGCTATACCGGAAGCTCAAGGAGTACCAGATCGACGCCTGAGGTTGACCTACGATCTAGCCCGGCTCAGAACCCTGCCTCGTTCCGCCTGCAGCACCCGGATGATCCGGGTCCAATCCAGCGATCGTTCGCCAGCGTACTCGGCCTGAAACGTCAGATCCAGATCGATCGCCGGATCGAACAGGTAAAGCGCGGATTGCGTCTCCTGCTGCCTCAGCTGCTGGCGCCCCCAGCCCGGTGTGAGGGGCAGGATGCCGATGGGTCGGTACAACATCCCCTGGCTCAGGAGGCTGAGCTCGGTAGGTGCGAACTCAGCCTGACGTGCGTAGGTGAAGAACGATACCAGGAACACGCTCGCGTCAGCGCGCAGCCCGGCGTTGCGACCCATCTCGCGGATCAGCGTGATGCGTGACGCGACGAGCGCGTGCAATCGCTGGTAGGTGTCAGGGGCGGCCAGGCGAATCACCGCTTCGTCGAGCGGGGTCACCTTGACCTGCGTGTCATCGGACTGTAGCGGGACGGTGAAGTCGTCCTGTCGCAGGGTGCCGTAACCCGGCGGTGGCAGGATATCGGTGGTCCAGCCCGCTTCTGGCTGAACCTCTGCGGCAGCGTCTTCGCTCGAGGCGCCTCCAGTGCAGGCGCAGAGGATCGTCGCGGCGACGAGGCCGCATACGGGGCGAGCGGTTTGCGCGAACATAGGGCAGATTCCGTTAGCGAGTGGGGGAAGGGAGCCGCTTTCCCGGCCTCAAGCCTCTTTCCTCTGAGTTCCCGGCTCGAGGATGAGCATCGGGGGAGCCTTCCCTTCCACACACTCCTGCGTGATCACGACCTCCCTGACATCTTCGCGAGACGGGAGCTCGAACATGATGTCCAGCATGAGATCCTCGATGATGGCCCGCAGCCCCCGCGCGCCGCTGCCGCGCGCGATCGCCTTGCGTGCGATAGCGCGCAGGGCATCGGGCTCGAACTTGAGCCTGATATCATCGAGCTCGACCATCTTCTGGTACTGTTTGACCAGCGCGTTCTTGGGCTCCTGCAAGATGTCGACCAACGCGTCCTCGTCCAACTCGTCGAGGGCGACAACGACCGGCACACGGCCTACGAGCTCGGGGATCAGGCCATAGCGGATCAGATCCTCCGGCTCAACGTAGTGGAAAGCCTTGCAGGTGCCCTCTTCCAGCTCGATCCCCTCCTGTTCCCGTTTCACCTGGCTGCGCCCGAAGCCGATCTGCCGTGTGCCGATGCGGGATTCGATGATCTTCTCCAAGCCAGCGAACGCACCGCCGCAAATGAACAGGATGTTCCGCGTGTCGATCTGTATGTACTCCTGCTGCGGGTGTTTACGGCCGCCCTGTGGTGGCACATTAGCGACAGTGCCTTCCAAGATCTTGAGCAGCGCCTGCTGAACACCTTCACCCGAGACGTCTCGCGTGATGGACGGGTTCTCTGATTTTCGCGCGATCTTGTCGAGCTCGTCGACATAGACGATACCGCGTTCGGACTCGGCGATGTTGTAATCGCCAGCCTGCAGCAGCTGGACGAGGATATTCTCGACATCCTCGCCGACGTAGCCCGCCTCGGTCAGAGTTGTCGCGTCGGCGATGGTGAAGGGGACGTCAAGCAGGCGAGCCAGCGTCCGGGCCAGCAGTGTCTTGCCGACGCCGGTGGGCCCGATCAGCAGGATGTTGGACTTCTCGAGCTCGACGTCCTCGACCTGGCCCTGGTTGTTGATCCGCTTGTAATGGTTGTAGACGGCGACTGCCAGTGATTTCTTTGCCCTGTGCTGGCCGATGACGTATTGGTCTAGCGTTTGCTTGATTTCCTCAGGGGTCGGGACCTGCGCGATACTCTGCGCAGCCGATCGCTCCTCTTCTTCGGCCAGAATCTCGTTACAGAGGGCGACGCACTCGTTGCAGATGTACACGTTCGGGCCGGAGATGAACTTCTTGACGCTCTCTTTCGACTTCCCGCAGAACGAGCAACGCAGGTGTCTATCGCTGGGCACCGTCATCTGACCCTCCCCGCCTACTCCTTCGCATCGCTTTCCGTGACGTCGGTCTTGCTGGTGATGATCTGGTCGATGATCCCGTACTCCTCTGCCTCGGCAGGTGACATGAACCGGTCGCGGTCTGCGTCCTCCGCCACTTTCTCGAGCGGCTGACCGGTGTGGTAGGCCAGGATGTCGTTGATCCGCTCGCGGGCGTAGATGATCTCTTTCGCCGCGATCTCGATGTCCGAGGCAGTGCCCTGCGAGCCACCGGACGGCTGGTGGATCATGATCCGCGAGTTGGGCAGGGCCGAGCGCTTGCCCCGCGTGCCGGCAGCCAACAGCAGTGCGCCCATCGACGCGGCCATGCCCATGCAGATGGTGGAGATGGGCGCCGTCATGAACTGCATGGTGTCGTAGATAGCCAGGCCGGCATAGACCGCACCGCCCGGGCAGTTGATATAGAGGTAGACGTCTTTGTCCGGGCTCTCCGCCTGCAGGAACAGCAGCTGTGCGATCACGATGTTGGCGACGTCATCGGTGATCGGCGAGCCGAGAAACACGATCCGGTCCATCAAGAGGCGCGAGAAGATGTCATAGACCTTCTCACCGCGACTGGACCGTTCGATCACGTAAGGTGCGTAGTAGGGCGCCATGACTCTGCCTTCGTCTCCGGTGACTCAGCTCGTCTGTCGAGCGACTAGGATCCGCTGATTTCGATATCGGACTGCTCTCTCAAGTATCTGAAGACCTTCTCTTCAGTGACGCGACCCTCCAGATCGCGGAGCTCACCGCTCTTGGCCAGGCGGGCTCGGAGTTCCTGGACCGATCGGCCCATCCGTTTGGCGAGGGCCTGCAGGCGTTCCCCGATCTCCTCCCTGGTTGCCTCGAGACCCTGTTCCTCAGCGACCCGCTGCAGGATCAGCGTGCGTTTGATACCCCACTCGGCAGTCGGACGTGCCTGCTCGCGTGCCTTGGCCACCAGGTCCGGGTCGGCGTCCTCAGGCGGCGCGCCGACCAGAGCGTCTACGTAGCGCTCGACCATCGAGTCGGGAACGTCGAAAGGGTTGGCCTCGATAATCTGCTCGATGATCTGCTGGTCGAGTTGCAGCTCGACCTCCTGCTCTTTGTGCCGGCGCAGATCCTCGGCTACTGCCGTCCGCAGCTCTTCAAGGTCGGCGAACTCGCCAACCGATGCGGCGAACCCGTCGTCCAACGGCGGTAGTTCCTGCTCCAGGACCTGCTTCAGCTCGATGTGTAGCTGCTGGGTCTTGCCCCGCTGCTC
>CANPVY010000345.1 GCA_947581845.1 uncultured bacterium
ACGGTCATCCGATTCGGCAAGACGGGTCCCCGGTTCAGGGTCGAGACTGCCGCCAGTCGCGCTCTCGATGTGACCCACGCAGAAGAGGTAGCCCGGGAAGTTCCTGGAGAGGCGCCGCCCCTGCCCAGTCTGGGACGCGACGCCCCGCACGCTGCCCCTGGGTCCCCCGTTGTCGTCAAGCTCGTCTTAGAGGAAGCCCGCAGTGGCCAGCGGTTTGAAGCCGCGGGCGCGCGCATTCGCATCGGGCGCGGGGTCGACTGTGAGGTGAGGCCCCTCGGGATGGACGATGAGCTGATATCCCGAATCCACGCCGAGATTCTCTTAAAGGATGAGGGGAGCGTCGTCGTTCGTGACGCGCGCAGCGTGAACGGTACGTTCCTCAACGGCGAGTACCTCGAGGCGGAAGAGAGGCTGAAGGAAGGCGATCAGATCGCCCTCGGTGAAGAGGGACCGGTGCTGGTCGTCGAGAAGCTCTCCGTATCGCTGGCAGTGGACAAAGGCGCCGGTAGCCTCAGCACGCTTCTCGTACGCCGCATCGTGGAGGAGGCCTCGCAGGGCAGTGCCGCGCGGGTGCGTCAGCTCGTATGGACGATACTGGCCGTGTTCGTGACGGCCGTAGTGGGGTTGTATCTGCTGACCGAGAAGCGGGAACGGGACACGGCAGCTGCTCTTGAGGAGCAACGGCGCGGACTGGAGCAGCAGCGGCAGGCGCTGGAGGATTACCGCCAGGCGCTCGCCCGTCAGCGGGCCACCACGGACTCGGTGCTCTGGGCTGCGGCCACGGAGTACGATCGGCTCAGGACCGAGCTGGAGACAGCCCGGTTGGGGGCAGCGCCGGCGGTCGTCGTAGACAGCCTGCGCCAGGCGCTGATCGAGGCAGACAGGCGGACGCAGGCGCTGGAGGCGTCGCTGGCCCGGTCTCAAACGGCGTTGACCCGACAGCTCGCCGCCGGTGACTCGGCGCGGCGCCGGGCTGCGGCAGAGGTGGCTCGCTTGCAGGCGGAGCTGGAGCGTGCCCGGGGAGCGCAGGTCTCCCCCGGTCTGCTAGACAGTCTGCGGCAGGCGATCGAGGAGGCGGAAGAGCAGGCAGCGAACATCGGCGCCCAGCTGCGTGCCGTCAGTGGGGTCAACCTGGCCGGGGTCGCGCAGGCGAATCAGGGTGCGGTGGGCCTCGTAACGGTGTTCATGGGCTTGCGGCTCTTCGATGGCTCGGGTTTCGTGATCACGCCGTCGGGCTACTTCGTGACCAATCGGCATGTGGCGCAACCGGACGGTGAGCAGCCAGATTCGGTCTTCGTGACGCTGGCTGATGAGCGCTTCCGGGTCGCGGCGGAGGTCATCGCCGTGGCAGCGCCGAGTGGTCCAGACCTCGCCGTTCTCAGGATCCTCGATCACAAGGGGCCCTATGTCGAGAAGGTGGACTGGTCGGGGACTCGCGTAACGCAAGGCGAGCCGGCTGCGCTCATCGGTTTTCCGGCGGGGCTCGGTGCGGCGCTCGACCAGACGCGCAGGGTGCGGACTTCGATGAGCGCGGGAATCTTCAGCAAGGTCACGCCGGAGTTGATTCAGTTCGATGGGTTCACGGTGGAGGGTTCGAGCGGAAGCCCAGTCTTCAATGCCGGTGGTGAGGTGGTCGGCGTGCACCGGGGCAGCCTGCGTGGGGCCACAGGGCTCGGCTTCGCCGTACCCATCACACAGTTGGTGCCCTTCCTGCCAGCTGAAGTCAAAGCGGAACTCGGAATCGAGTAACGACCATCCGGCCGCCATCGAGTGGGCGGCCGGGCGCGTCGCAAACCAGCCAAGAAGTGAGTCTATCAATCCTGTCGCATCCAGGGGGCGAGATGGCACTAGCACGCGTGTCTAGAGAGAGCGCCGTTGTGCTGTCGATCGTGGCATTAGGCGCGACGACAGCTCTGGCTCAGTCGCCGCAGTCGGCTTCGTCGCCGGCGGAGTCCGAGCTCAGCATCGCCACGATCATGCGGGGACCTGAGTTCGTGGGACAGTCACCTTCACGTCTCCGTTGGGCACCCGACGGACGCACTCTGTACTTCGTCTGGAGGGCGCCGCACGAGGAGCGGGAGGGGCTCTACCGAGTGGGCCGGGGAGGTGGAGAGCCGGAGCGGATCCCCGACGAAGAGGCCCTACGGATCGAGCCGCTGCTACGGGCTGTCTACTCCGATGACCGGGATTGGGCCGCCTTCGCGGACGACGGTGATCTGTATCTCCTCGAAGTCGGCTCGGGCCGCGAGCGGCTTCTTGTGTCCGTACCCGGCGAACTGTCGCGCGTGCAAATCGCGCCCGATGGCCAGGCCGTCTACTTCGCCCTCGATGACAATCTCTTCCGGGTGGATGTCCGGGATGCGGCACTGATGCAGCTCACGGATATCCGCCACGGCAGCCCGCCGCGAGAGCTGGAGCCGCCTGAGGACCAGAGGCTCTTCCTGCAGGAGGAGCAGCGTGCACTACTGCGGGTCTTCGAGGAGGATTCACTGCGCCGGCTCCGCGATTGGCCGCCGCCACGCGACCCTGAACAGCTCGAGTCGTTACGCAGCTTCTATGTGCAGGAGGGCCAACGGATCGGCGGCTATTGGGTGGCGCCGGACGGCACCCGCATGGCCTTCACGCTGACCGACGAGCCGCGGGATGCGCGCCTGGCATGGGTGCCCGACTATGTCACCGAGGACGGCTACACGCGCGAGGCACCGCGCAGACGGACGTTCGTCGGCGATCAGCAGGAGAGCGGCAGGTTGGGAGTCCTGGATCTGGCGACCGGCGAGGTGACCTGGGTCGAGCACGGGCAAGCGGATCGCCAGGTCATGCTCTTCTTCCGTGGTTGGTCGGCTGCGGCCGACCGCCTGCTCGCCGTCGCGATCTCCGACGACGCTCACGATCGCTGGATCCTCGTTGTGGACGCGGCGTCAGGCGAGTCGCGGCTGATCGACCATCTCCACGACGACGCCTGGATCGGTGGGCCTGGCTGGAACTCGGCGGGCTGGATGCCTGATGGCGATCACCTCTGGTTCATCTCCGAGGCCACGGGGTTCGCACACCTCCATACGATCGCGGTGGGCGGCGGGGAGCCGACTCCCCTCACCACCGGTCCCTGGGAAACGCTGAGCGTTGAGTTCTCTCCCGACAAGAAAGAGTGGTTCCTCGTGGCCAGCGAGGCCAGTCCACACGAACGCGCCTTCTATCGCATGAACCTCGACGGCAGCGATCGACGTCGGATCACCAGCTTCGGCAGCTTACAGCCCCGGCGCGCTGTCGCCGTCGCGCCTGACGGCCGGCGGCTCGCTGTGCTCTATGGCTGGCCGAACCATCCGCCCGAGCTGTTTCTCCAGGATAACCGCGAGGGCGCCAGGGTCACGCAGGTCACCGAGTCAACGACGGCCGAGTTCCAGACGCACGATTGGATGGCGCCGGAGATCGTCTACTTCCCGGCCAGTGACGGCGTCGATGTGCCGGCCCGGCTGTATGGTCCAACGCAGCCCAACGGCGCCGGCGTGATCTTCGTGCACGGTGCGGGCTACATGCAGAACGTGCACCGTTGGTGGAGCAGCTACGACCGAGAGTACATGTTCCACAACCTCCTGGCCCAGCGGGGCTACACAGTGCTCGACATCGACTATCGCGGCTCCGCCGGTTACGGCCGCGATTGGCGCACGGCGATCCATAAGCATATGGGAAAGGCTGACCTTGCAGACCTGGTCGACGGTGCCCGTTACATGGTGGAATCGCTGGGCGTCGATCCCAGTCGCATCGGGATCTACGGTGGGAGCTACGGCGGCTTCCTCACTCTGATGGCGATGTTCACGCAGCCTGGGGTGTTCGCTGCCGGCGCCGCCTTGCGACCGGTAACGGACTGGGCGTACTACAGCCATCGATATACTGCACAGATCCTCGGGCTGCCGCAGGATGATGCCGAGGCCTACCGACGCAGCTCGCCGATCTATCACGCGGAGGGGCTCCAGGGCGCGTTGCTCATTGCCCACGGGATGATTGACCAGAACGTCCACTTCCAGGACACCGTGCGGTTGGTGGAGCGGCTGATCGAGTTGGGTAAGCAGAACTGGGAGGTCGCGATCTACCCGAAAGAGGACCACGGTTTCGCGCATGCCTGGTCCTGGACAGACGAATACGACCGTATCCTCAGGTTGTTCCAGGAGAACCTGAAGTGACCAGCGAGCCTGGAGAGTGGCAGCTCAGGCCACGAGCCCGGTCTCCGTAGCAAGGTCAAGTGCTCGCTGGGCGTGGAGAGCGGTGGTGTCGAACACCCGAACACCGGTATCCGTCTGTCCGACCAGCAACGGAAGTTCCGTACAGCCGAGCACGACCCCCTGGGCTCCCTTCTGACTGAGCTGGTCGATACAGGTCAACACGAACTGCCGTGATTCAGCTCGGGTTTCACCTTTCACGAGTTCAGTGTAGATGATCTCATTGAGCCTTTCCTGCACTTCAACGCTGGGCGTAATGGTGTCAATCCCGTGCCTGGCAAGCCCCTTGTGGTAGAAGCCCCTGCTCATGGTGAAGATGGTTCCCAGCAGTCCCACCACCTTCAAACCGGCATGTCGGATGTGTGCAGCCGTCACGTCCATGATGCTGATCCAGGGGATCGGGATGTCGTCGGCGATTTCGTCGAACACGATATGCAGGGAATTGCACGCCGCGATCACGAAATCGGCGCCGGCCCGAGACAACCTCTCAATGGATTGCTTGACCTTCGTTGGAGCCTCGTACCCAACCTTGATGAACTCGTCGAAATTGAGACTGTAGATGATGATCTCCGGATAGGCGTAGTCCGCGTGGGTCTCGTAGTACTTGTGCGTGATGTAGCTGTAGTAGGCGATTGTCGACTCGGGACTCAGCCCGCCCAGCATGCCGATGGTCTTCATGACGGGTCACTCCCTGGTTGGCCTACTCGCACGAGTCCCGACGAGACTAGCGGCGCCGCCAGATCTTCCAGGTGTCCACGACCTGGTCGCCATGCACTACGTGGTACTCGTCGAAACAAGCGACGCAGAGACACGAATGGTTGGGAAGAACGCGGATTCGCGAGCCTACTGGCAGAGCCCTGCTGACGACACCGTGTTCCTGGCTGACTGAGAGAAGTCGCGCATCGGAGCGGAGCGTGCCCGCGGCGTAGTCGTCGTAGATCTCCCCCATGGTCGGCTGGTGCGCCTGGCCACGACCCGTGTCTTTGGAGAGCGCCAGCGCGCCCGCATCCGCCACCGAATGCTCGGCAGCCGGTTGGCAGGAAACCACACTCGCGAGGACGGTGACTGCACAATCGCGTGGCGTGCAACTACCGAGGAGTACCTGCGTGTAGTCGTTGAAGACATAGTTGCCTGGGCGCATCTCGCTAACGCCGTCGAGGTGATCCACGGCACTCATGGCAGGCGTGGATCCGACACTGATGCCCCGAACTTCCACTCCCGCCGTGCTGAGACGCTCCGCGAACTCCACCATGACCTGCCGCTCTTGGGTGGCCGCTGCTGCGATCTCCTGGCGCGAACGGCCGTGATACGCGTGGCCTGAGTGCGTGAGAATCCCGTCGAAGTCGAGCGTGTCGGATTCGTGCAGGGCTCGGGCCAGCTCCATGGCTGTCGGCGAGTCGGGGTCCACCCCGGCGCGGTGGTAGCCGCAGTCCACCTTGAGCCACGTGTGGAACGGCTGCTTGATCGCCTCCAGCGCGGCGATTGCGTCCGCTGTATCCACGACCACCCGCAACTGCACCCGATCCGCCAGTTCTCGCGCCTCGTCGAGTCGATTCAGAATCACAGGAGACGCCCAGGTAATGTCGTCGAACCCGTGTTCGGCGAAGACACGCGCTTCATAGAGCGTGGCCACCGCAATCCCCTGCGCGCCGAGCGCTCGCTGCCGCTCG
>CANPVY010000346.1 GCA_947581845.1 uncultured bacterium
ACGAACGTGCCCATCTCGGGCCTGCCACTGGTGACCTTGTAACCCTTCCCGGCAACCGGGACGGCTTCCGAGGCGACGGGGGAGAGGTCGACGCGCTCGAACCCCAGTTCGATGAGAGCAGAGAGCTTGCGGCCGATTCGGGCAGCCTCGTCCATGCGGAGTCTTGGGCTTGTTCGAGGACGCAGCCAATATATCAGGCGCAGCCGACGGAAAGCCAGCCGCTAGTCCTGATCTGCCCGCAAAGGGCACCTAGGGCGGCGTTATGTACTCCGGCGTCAGCTCGTCGCGCACCCGCTCGAGCAGGGCCTTGGTCGCACGGATGCCTTCCGGCTCGCCGAGCTCGGCACCCTCGTACTCGATCCCGACATAGCCGCGGTAGCCGGCGTCGAGAACGATCCGCATCATGCGGAGATAGTCGGTGTCTCGTTCGTTGCCCTGCGCGTCGAAATCGTGGGACTTGGCGCTGACAGCTTTGGCGAACGGCATAAGCTCGGCCACACCCCGGTACCGGTCGTACCAGACGTCCTCCTCGACGCGGAAGCCGCCGAAGTCCGGAAGCGTCCCGCAGCGTGGATGGTCCACCGCCTGGATTACGCTCGCCAGCCAGGCGCCGTTCGAGGACAGGCCACCGTGGTTCTCGACCAAGACGTTGATCTGGCGGTCGGCGGCGAACTCGGTCAGCTGGCGCAAGCCGTCCACAACCAGCCTCTGCTGCTCGCCGCGCGTGCCTTCTGATCGCGCGTTGCAGCGAATCGAGTGGCAGCCCAAGACGTACGCCGCCTCCACCCACTTGTAGTGGTTCTCCACCGCCCTGGCCCGATCTCTCTCTTCCCGCGCACCCAGCGCACCCTCGCCATCGACCATAATCAGCAAGCTCTGCACGCCGTGGTCTATCGCCCGCATCCCAAGCTCTCGCAGATAGCGCCCGTCTTCCGCCTTGTCCTTGAAGAACGAGTTGACGTACTCGACAGCATCGAGCCCGTAGTCGACGCGGGCCGTCTTTGGGAAGTCCAGCGGATCGAGCTCACCGGCGTAGAGGGTGCGATGCAGCGACCACTGGGCCAGGGAGATCTTGAACAGCGGTCGCAGCGGGCACGGCCCGACGCACCTAGCCAGAAGAGGAATGGGATTGGGCAACAGGGCAGCCGGCAGCGCGGCCGCCGTACTGGCGAGGAAGCGGCGGCGGCTGAATGAATTCAACCAGAGTCCACTCATAGGCCCTTCGCGGTGAGGAGATGGGTGATGTGTGTGGGGCTAAACCCCTACAAATTGGGACAGGCTCGTGAGCTGCGAAAGTCTCGGCGGTGTGCGGCCAGCCGTGTCGGCGCGACCCAGAGAAGCGCCGCGCAAACAGAACCGGCGGCTCGATCTCATCATCGAACCGCCGGTACAGTCGCTCTAACGCGCGCCGCGATGCGCCGCTGAAACTCAGTAGTATGGGCTCGTACCGCGGGAGTGATCGGTGACGTCCACGACCTCGACGATCTCCGGGAACATCTCTTTGAGCATTCGCTCGATTCCCTGCTTCAGCGTCACCCTCGCCATACCGCAACCCTGGCAGCCGCCGGAGAGCTGCAGGTAGACCACGTTATCCCGCACGTCCACCAGCGAGGCGCCGCCACCGTGCGCGGCCAGCGCCGGACTGATCCGCGTCTCGATGACCTGAGCGATCTGCTGTGCCAGCTCGCCGCTCGGCGAGTCCGTGCCAACCGGGTTGAGGTTCGGGTTCTCGACTTGGAAGCCGCCGCCGTGAACGCCCTCGATCCAGTGCACCGTGGCGCCCTCGAGCTTGCTGGCGCTGTCCTCGTCCACGAGAACCGTGAAGCCACCGGCGTCGAGGACCGTGTCACCGGGCTGCTGGTCCGACTCGTCGACCAACGAGAGCTCGTACTGGGGCGCCAGCGGGCTGCCTGGCTGCACCGCCACCCGCAGCGCCACCGGCGTCTCCTCGTCCGCCATGAAAGCCAGCAGTTGCTCCCGCGCCTTATCGGTAAACGTCAACATAATTCTCGCCTCCAAAACGTGAATATCGTGCCTTGCCGGGCCAGCTACCTGGCCTGATGGTCACAGACCCCCCTAATATAGCAGAGTTCCGCACCCTGGCAGCGGGGCCGAGAGAGCGCGTGTCCTACCAGCGGAGGATCAGTAGATGCCTGACCAGACCAGAATCCGGGTAGCACAGGGCGACATCACCGAGTTCCAGGGTGACGCCATCGTGAACGCTGCCAACAACCACCTGAAGCTGGGCAGCGGAGTAGCCGGTGCCATCGCCAGTAAGGGTGGCCCCAGCATCCAGCGCGAGTGCGACGAGCACGGTCCCATCCGGGTTGGCGCGGCCGCGATCACCGGCGCCGGCGATCTCGCCGCCCACTATGTGATCCATGCCGCAGCGATGGGCGACGAGCCCGCCAGCCGGGCGTCCATTGAAGGCTCGACGCGCCACTCGCTCGAACTGGCCGACCAACACGGCATCAAGACGCTCGCTTTTCCGATCCTCGCCTCGGGCGTTGCCGGTTTCCCGCTGGACGAGGCCACTCGCATCATGGCGGAGACGATCCGTGCCTACCTGGCCGAGCGTGCGACGCAAATCGAAGAGCTGACGCTGTATGGATACTCGGCCGCCGACGCGGATGCGGTTCGCAGAGTCGTGGACGCGGTTTCCCCCTCCTAGGACTCTCGCGACCCGATCCCAGCGCGGCCCGGCCGCCAGTGAAATCCGGCGGCAGTGGCGAGGTCCCTTGCCCTGTGCACACCACTCCTGCTATCCGTAAGGTCCGATATAAGACCGAGGCGGAGGTACTGCATGGCCGCGAACCGCTGGATGCCGGAGCGTTTCGACGAGATCGCTGACTTCTGGGCCAACCGGCTGGTGATGGAATCGGCTGCCCTCGACATCTACGGGCAGCTCGCCGGCGGCTCGCTGAGTGCGGAGGAGGTAGCTCAGCGGCTGGGTCTGGAAGCGCAGTCGACACATCTGTTCCTGGACGCCCTGACCGGCCTGGGACTGCTGAGCAAGAAGGGCAACCGCTACTCGAACAGTGAGGCGGCTGCCCGCTATCTGGTGCCTGGCCTACCGGACTACATCGGCCACCGGCTGATCGCCGCACAGCAAAGCTGGGAGATGTGGGGCCACCTGTTCGATGCGTTGCGCAGCGGCCAGCGGCAGCGTGACAAACACTACTTCGACGACCCGGAGGCGGCTCGTCATTCGTTGCTCGCCCTTCATCGCGACGCTCGATCGCGTGCTGCAGACATCCTGGTCCGCGGCGATATCGATCTGAGCGAGCGGCACCAGATGCTGGACTTGGGTTGCGGCGCCGGTACCTACGCCGTGGCCTTCTGCCGCGCGCACCGGCAGCTGCACGCGACGCTGGTGGACCGGCCCATCGCCGCCGCGATTGCCCGGGATGTCGTTGCCTCCGCAGGCCTCGAGGACCGGATCAGCGTGCTCGAGTATGACGTCGATGAGCACGAGCTTCCCAGCAACTACGATTTCATCTGGATATCCAACGTCATCAACGCCCGCAGCTACAACGCGAACCGGGCCCTGTTCGAGCGACTCTACCACCGTCTGGTACCAGGCGGCGAGGTTGCCGTGCACGACATGATCATGGACGATACCCGCACACGACCGGCGCGTGGGGCCGTGTTCTCCGTGTACATGTTGCTCAGCAACGGTGTAGGACGCTGTTATACTTTCCAGGAGGTCTTCGACTGGCTGGATGGGTCCGGCTTCCACGACATCCGCTGGGTGCGTGAGGCCGAAGACGATATGACACTGGTGATAGGGACACGATGAACGCGAACGATAGCGAGACCGGACGGCTGCGCGAACTGCACGAGGCACACGTGCGCGCGTGGAACGAGTTCGACCTGGGTGCCCTCGGCCAAATCTACGATCCCGACTGTTGTATCTTCGACATCATCCCGCCGCCTGTCTTCCGGAATCTGAGGGAGTTCCTGGAGCACGTCACGCCATTGTTCCAGTCATACTCCGGATTCCAACTTCGTACCTTTGACCAGGTGGTTCGGGTCGACGAGCGCCGGGACGATCGCATCGGGTGGATCACAGCGTGCTACGAGCTGGAGGCGCGTCGCGGCGAGGGCGTCTATCGTCACACCGGCCGCTGGACGGAGATCTTCGAAAAGCGGGACAATACCTGGAAGCTCGTCCACTTCCACTCGTCTCAAGATCCAGCTGGACTGTAGAAAAGCGAGAGTCGCGCGTTCAACCACTCCTGACTCCGCGCGACCGGGTGTCGACGTGCGCGGTGACAACGCACGGATCAGGTCACTACCCGCGCCTCGGTCGTGAAGGCCGCAGTTCCACCCGGCTAGGCAGCGCACGATCCTCGTGCTTCACCAGATCAAGCACGACCTTCGCCACATCAGTAGGAGTCAGCTTCCACGACTCGCCGGTCGGCTCCTTCTCGTTGAAGTGGGTATCGACCGAGCCGGGCATGACGCAGCTCACGCGGATGCCGTGCTCGCGCAGGTCGAGCATCAGCGCCTCTGTGAAACCGAGCAGCCCGAACTTGGAGGCGTTGTAGGCCGTGCCGCCGGCGAACGCGTAGCGGCCGGCAAGGCTGCTGATCGTGATGATCCAACCGCCGCCTCGCTTCTTGAGCTCAGGCACCGCTTCGTGGCAGCAGTAGAAGACGCCGGTCAGGTTGGTGTCGATCACCTGGTGCCACCTCTCCGGGTCGATCTCGTCGACCGGGCCGAACCCGCCGCCGACCCCGGCGTTGGCGATCAGAATGTCGATACCGCCGAACTCCTTCACTGCCGTGGCCATCAGTCGCTTCACATCCTCCAGTTTGCGAACGTCAGCCCCGATGCCAAGCGCCCGACCGCCGCCCGCCGCAGTCATCTCGTCGGCCGCCTTTGCAGCTTCAACGGCGTTTCGCGCGCAGAGCACGACGTCGACCCCGGCTCCCGCCAGCGCCGCGGCAATGGCGCGGCCAATCCCTTTACTACCTCCGGTGACGATGGCCACCTTCCCCTCGAGAGCCGGCATCCTGAAATCCTTCCCAGTGCTTCTACGGTTGTGACGGGCCCCTACCGGTGACGCCGAGAGCGACCTGCTGCAAGCCTTCCCCCGGTTACAATTCAAACCAGTCGGGGGGGAGATTGAGTTCTCCCCCCGACCTCTGAACGACGCGCAGATCGCGCGCGAGGCCAGCGATCCGAAACACGCCTGTCTAACTCTCAACCTGCCGCAGCACGGGCTCCAGTATTTCCCAAACGTTCTTGGCTACGATTCGCTGACCCTCGGCCGTGGGATGGTTGCCGTCGGGCTGATTCAGCTCAGGTACGCCAGCTACGCTATCCAGCAGGAACGGGATCAGCGTGGCGCCGTTCTCAGCGGCCAGCTCCACGAACGTGGCCTCGAAGCGGCTGGCGTACGGCTCGCCCAGATTGGGCGCTGCTTTCAGCCCGGCAATCACGATCTGCGCGTCCGCGTGCGCGGCGCGGGTCCGGTCGATGATCTCCTGTAGATTGCCACGCATCGCCTCGATGTCTTGCCCGCGCAGCATGTCGTTGGCACCGAGCTCGAGCACCAGCACCGCCAGCGGCTGCCGCAGCAGCCAGTCGATCCGCCTGAGCCCACCCGCCGAAGTCTCGCCGCTCACCCCGGCGTTGACCACGCGAAAGTCCAGACCGGCAGAATCGACTTTGCTCTGGATGAGCGCCGGATAGGCCTCGTCGGAAGTGAGTCCGTAGCCGGCGGTGAGGCTGGTACCGAGAAACAGGACGACCGGGGCCTTCGTATCCGATGCTGAAACTTCAGCAGCCGGCAAGCGTACTACAGCCTGTTCATCTTCACGGTCACAGGCGAGGGCCAGTGCGGCGAGGCCGCAGACGACTATCTTTCGGAGCATGATGATCATCGCTAAAGGACTCGCGCAGACCTACATGAGCGGCGGCCGGCCGCTCACTGTCCTCGCAGACATCGATCTCGAGATCGAGGCTGGCGGTGCCGTCGCCATCCTCGGCCCTTCAGGCTCCGGCAAGACAACACTGCTGGGCCTGCTCGCCGGACTCGACCTGCCATCCGCAGGCTACGTGGTCCTGGACGGGCAAAACCTGAACGAGCTGTCCGAGGACGAGCGTGCCGAGCTACGCGCGGACAAGGTAGGCTTCGTCTTCCAGACTTTCCAGTTGATCCCCACGCTCACGGCGCTCGAGAACGTTTTGGTCCCCATCGAACTCCAGCAAGCGAGCGCGCTCAACGGAGGCGAGATGCAGCGACGCGCCACCGATTTGCTCGATCGGGTCGGGCTGGGCGACCGGACACACCATTACCCGGCACAGCTGTCCGGCGGCGAGCAACAGCGGGTGGGGCTCGCCCGGGCATTCGCCAACCGGC
>CANPVY010000347.1 GCA_947581845.1 uncultured bacterium
ACTCTCATTCCGCGATTTCCGCCACGCGAGAAGCATTCGGACGCGAGCGGCGCGCGCAACTAGGCGCAGCAGGAAACCCTGTAGACTGCGGCCTCACGGTAGCCTGTGACAACCCTGTAGTAGCCGCAGAGGTAGGAGTCTGTTGCCACGTCTCCGGTATCGACGAGAAGGGGTCTTCCTCTCAGGGAATTCAGCTTCTCGGGTGTGGCGACCACGATGATGTTCTCCTTTCCCACTCTCCGGATGACATCAGGCGAGATCTGTTGATTGCCCCGGCCGAGGAGGAATCCCTGGCCGCCCACCGGTGTCAGAATCAAGCTGCACATGCTGTCGGCTGTCTTCTCGAGGATCTCGCGCTCGCTCATGTCCTTACCGATCTGTCTCCCGGCGCAGATCATGTCGACGCCCAGCAGGCTGTTGTCGAGGCCCAGCATCTCCATGAGTGGCCTGCATGTGGTCCCCGGACCCACAATGTAGCAGCGATCATCGGTCATGCGCTCGACGAGTCCCGCGGCAATGGCCCTCTGAATCGTCCGTTCATCGGGCGCGCTGGCTGCCTTGGGATTCTGTAGGAGGCGCCTGGCGTCGGGGATCTTCAAGTAGCCGTACAGGCGTGCAGAGAGGATGTCACGCCGATAGTCCTCTTCGTTGATGTCCATCACCTCCGCCTCCCTCACACGAGCGATCTCTCCCGTGACAAAGGATGCCGCGACCTGACCGGCCGCAGCGGGGCTGGAAGCAAACACTGCCGAATGAATCTTCACGCCTGCCGGGATCCCAAGAACGGTAACGGAGGTACCGATGGCACCACAGACATCCCTGGCCGTGCCGTCACCGCCCGCGAACAGCAGTAGATCGACGCCCCGGTCCGCCATTTGACGAGCGGCTCTTGCGGTGTCTTCGGGAGTCGTGCGCGGAGACGAGCCGGATCCGATCACCCGGGGTTTCAGCCCGCAGGCGGTCGCGGACGCTTCGCCCATGACGCCGCTGAAGCTGAGGAGCACAAAGCTGTCGCTATGTGAGACGAGCGCCGCCAATGCCTGTTCGGCTCGTTTCTCAGCCTGTGGAACGGCACCGAGTTGTTCAGCCTGCCGGAGTATCTCAGGACCGTCCGTGCCCTTGAGACCGACGGTGCCGCCCATGCCCGCCACGGGATTGACGATGAGGCCCAGTGTCTTCATTCGGCGGCCTGCCCCGCTAGCTCCGGATCTTGGCCGCGGTTCTCCCGTGTTTCTTGAGCAAAGCCCTCCACGTCACGGCCCACTTCTCCGGATCATCCAGGCTGCTTTCATCGATCCTGTGCACGACGCTGTTGTGCGGCGCGCGCTTCACCGTCTCTGGCTCGGTCCTCGCTTCCTCGACCACGTGTCGCAGCCCATCCAGGTACTCGTCCAACTCCTCTTTGGAATAGGACTCGGTGGGCTCGATGGTAAAAGGCTGGGGCACAACGAACGGATGGTGGCTCTGCCACAGGTGGAAACCGAAGTCGGCCATGCGGCGCGTCACGTCGTGGGTGTCTATGCCGGTCTCGTTGTAGAGTTCCTCCCAAGAGTAACGCACTTGCTCGATCCTTCTCTTACCCCCCGTGTAAGGAGAGGTGGCCCCTGGTATCTCCGTGACCTTCTTGAGCAAGTAGTTGTTATTGAGGACAGCGACCCTGGCGGCTTCCTTGAGGCCTTCCGCCCCGAGGCTCAGGATCCAGGCGTAGGATTTAAGAATCACCGGGAACGCACCGTAGAACCCGCGTACCTTACCGATGGTGTGCGGGACGTCGTAGTCGAGGAAGTACTTCGAGCCGTCATAGCCGACTACGGGAACGGGCAGGTACTCTGCCAGCTCCCTGGTGGCCCCAAGAGCCCCGGCTGCCGGACCGCCGCAACCGTGGGGAGCGCCAAAGGTCTTATGCAGGTTGAAGAAACAGAGATCGAAGTCGGCTTCTCTCGCTCTGGTGATGCCCAGGATACCATTCGCATTGGCCTGGTCGTAGCCACAGATGCCGCCTGCCTCATGAACGATGCGTGTGAACTCGGCGATCCTCGGATTGAAGATCCCGATATCCTCGGGATTGGTGATGAACAGGCCCGCAGTGCGTTCCGAGACGGCAGCCTTCAACGCCTCCACATCCGGCATGCCCTGCTCGTCGGGATAAAGGGTGATGATTCTGTATCCCTTCACCGCGGCAGCGGCGGCATCGGAAGGGTGCGAGAATATCGTCGTGATCAGCTCGTCCCGGGTATCGGCCTGCCCGCGGACCTCGTGGTATTCGTGCATGATGGCGGCCATGGTGAGAATCGCCTGCGAGCCCGAGCTGGGCTGAAGCGAGAACCTGTCCAGTCCCGAGATCTCCCGAAGGAACAGATCCAACTCGTACATCACCCGCAGCGCACCCTGCACGGTGCTTTCGTCCTGGTGCGGATGGATGTCTTGTGCCTTTGAGGAAGCCGCGATCTTCTCATTGATCTTGGGATTGTACTTCATGGTGCAGGTGCCCTGGCCGATGTCGACGTTCAAGTCGCCTCCCAGATTCTGCTGCGAAAGACGCAAGTAGTGCTTGAGCACTCGCATCTGCCCGACTTCAGGTAGGGCCGGCGCCGTCGTTCTCCGCATGCTCGCCGGGATTCTCGAGAGACCGTCCCCCACCAGGTCCGAGATCTCCGTCTCAGCTTCCGGGACGTGGAGCCCCCGCTGCCCGGGCGTGCTCAGCTCGAAGATCACCTCCTCATCCCACTTGGCCTGGTGGAAATTCCGCAGTCTGCTTCCCGGCTGTATTTCCATGAGTCCGGTCTCCTAGCTCAGGTACGCCCTCAGGGCATCCACGAGACGATCGATGTCTTCTCGTCTGAGAACCTCCGTTACCGCATAGAGGGCGCATCCCTCCAGCTCAGCGAAATCGTCCCCCAGGTCCTTACCAGCGAAGATCCCCTGCGCCAAGAGAGCGCTGTTGATCGCGCCGACGGTCCGGCCTGTCGCCGAGAAATCGACCACGAATTCCTTGAAGTGGAAGGCGTCGAACCTGAGACGAACGCCGTCGAGCTCAGATAGCCTCTTCATCGCGTACTGCGACTTCTGCATGATGTTCTGATCCAGCTCACGCATGCCTTCGGGACCCATGAGCGACAGATAGACCGCCGCCGAGATACCGTAGAGGGCGGCGGCCGTGCCGACGAACTCTTTGCCCTGTTCTCTCACCGCGAAGGACGTTCTTCCGTAGGCCACATCCCCGAACCCCCACTCTCCAGCCCGTTCCGTCTTGCATATGCCGAACAGTCGCGACGGATACTCCATGACGTACTTCTCTTCATCCCGCGTCCCAATGAAGCCGCCCAATGCGCCACCGAAGTACATGTGGTTGCCGAGACCCTGGATATCACCGCAGGCGATGTCTGCTCCGTACTGGCTAGGAGGCGCCAGAACGCCAAGCGAAAGGGGATCTACACCCACGATGAAGACGCTGCCATTAGCATGGAGCGCATCGGCGATCGTGCGACCACTCTCCTCCACCGTGCCGAAGTAGGAGGGATTCTCCAAGTACAGTCCGGCCACTGAATCGTCCAGGCGGGTGCGAAGGTCCTCCATATCGAGCCCGGCCGTGCGGTTCGAGTGCTCCACTGAATCGATACGCATCACCGGCTCACAATAGGTCCTTATCACCTGCAGGCGGTCGGGCGAGATGGTGTCGGCGACCAGGACGACCTTCCGTCCGGTGATCCTACCGGCCATCCGGATCGATGTGCTCGCCGCCTGACCCCAGTCGTAGGTGGGCACATTGACCACGTCCATCTCCAACAGTTCACCCATGAGACTCTGATACTCGAAGAGTGCCTGGAACCTGCCGTGATCTTCATAGGGTTCGCCCGCATAGGCGGTGAGAAACTCAGAGCGCCCGGCGATCTCGTCACAGATGGCAGGGACGTAGTGCTGATAGCAGCCGCCACCCAGGAAGCTGATGTTCTCACGACAGGTCTTGTTCTCGGAGAGAACATTCTCCAGGTGACGCTCCAGCTCCATCTCTGAAGTGATGCCGTCGGGGATCTTGAGCTTTCCTTTGAACCTGAGCTCTTCCGGAATGTCCTCGTAGAGTGTGTCGATACTATCGATGCCGATCTCAGCGAGCATTCGGGCTTTCACTTCAGGAACAGAGTTGGGAACATAGGGATGGACTCTATCGGCTCCCGCCATATTCAGCGCCTCCCCTTCTCGAGGTCTGTCTCTACGCTGTCTCACCACAGTCTGGGTAGGGAATTCAAGTCGCCGCGGCCAAATATACGGCGGGTGTTCGGGGCGTCCAGCGACACGGGTCACATGCCTTGATCACGGCGAGTCCCTGCAAATGTCGGGCATGCTGGCCCAACTTGTCAGCGAGTTCGTCCGAGGCCACATTGCCCGGCCTTATCCGTGGCCATCGTGCGCACCCCAACCGAGAGGCGACCATGGACCTGACCCGGCGTGACATGCTGAAGCTGACGGCCGGCGCCGGCGCCGCCGTGGCATTGGGCCGGCTGCCCGCGTTCGCGCAAGCCCCGGAGATCCTCAAGCGCCCCATACCGTCATCCGGCGAGCTGCTTCCCGTCGTAGGCCTGGGAACGGCGCGGACGTTCAACGTGGGCGACTCGGAGTACGAGCGGGCCCCGCTCAGGGAGGTGCTTGAGGCCTTTGTCGAGATGGGCGGGACTCTGCTCGACACGGCGTACGGCTACGGCAACTCGGAGGCCGTCTCAGGCGACCTGGCAAAGCAGCTCGGCGTCGTCGACAGGCTGTTCATCGCCACCAAGGTGGCGGCGCAGGGTAGAGAGCAGGGAATCGAGCAGATGGAGACCTCGATGCGCCGGCTGAACAGGAGCGTCATCGACCTCATGCAGGTCCATAACCTCCGAGGTTGGCAGACCCAGCTGGCCACGCTCCGCGAATGGAGGGCGGCGGGCCGGATTCGCTACATCGGGATCACGACATCGCGGAACAGGCAGCACGACGACTTCGCCCGGGTGATGGAGAGTGAAGAGCTCGACTTCGTTCAGCTCAACTACTCGCTCGGATCGAGGCAGGCCGAGGAGCGCTTGCTGCCGCTTGCCGCCGATCGGGGCATGGCCGTGCTCGTGAACGTGCCCTACATGGGTGGCCGGCTGTTCCAGGCGGTGCAGGGCGCCGAGCTCCCCGAATGGGCGGCCGAGTTCGATGCGCGGAGCTGGGGCCAGTTCTTCCTGAAGTTCATCATCTCGCACCCTGCGGTGACCTGTCCCATCCCCGCGACGGCGAAGGTCCACCATCTGCGGGACAACATGGGCGCGGCTTACGGACGGCTGCCGGACGAGGCGATGCGCCGTAGGATGGTCGAGTTCTTCGAGGCGCTCTGAGTGCTGGACAGCCGCAGTGCGTCTAGGCGCTCGCTGTGCCGCGGGCCTTGCGTCTCGCCCAGTATCGGTAGGCCGGCACGCCCGTGGCCAGAAGCACGATGCCGATCCCTGACCGCAGCGGGTTCGACAGGATCACACTGGCCACGATCCAGACGGCGGCGGCGACGAACAGCGCCGGCAGCAGCGGGTAGCCGGGCGTCGCGTAGGTGCCCGGCGGCCGCTCCGCTAGCGGAAACTTCCGCCGGAACACGAACACGCTCCCAGCGGCCAGCCCGAAGAAGATCCAATCGGCGAAAACGACGTAGTCCACGAGTTGCGCGTAGGTGCCGGTCAGCAGCAGTGCGATCGCCCAGACCGTCTGGATCACGATCGCCAGCGACGGCGTCTTGAAGCGCGGATGCAGCCGCGCCACGCCGGTGAAGAAGGCCCCGTCCGCCGCCATCGCGTAGTAGACGCGTGTCGGCGCCAGCATCGTCAGGTCGAGGAACCCGAAGGTCGAGATCGCGATGGTCAGCGCGATGAGCCGGTCGCCCACGTCACCGACCAGCGCGTTCACCGTATCGGCGGCCGGCGTCATCGTCGCGGCCAGCCCCTGGTGCCCGATCGCCTTCAGGTAGACGAAGTTGACGAGCCCGTAGACGATCACCACGACCGTCGTCCCGGCGATCAGGGCGAGCGGCAGGTTACGCTTCGGGTTCTGGATCTCTTCGGCGATATAGTTCGCGTTCTGCCAGCCGCCGTACGAGAACATGATTGGCACCAGCGCGGCGCCGAACGCCAGCGCCAGCGGCGGCGCACCTCGGGACACGGCAGCCGCGGGCTCCGATTCGAGCCCCGGCATCACGAGGCCGGCCCCGATCAACAGCAGCAGCGCTGCCGTCTTCAGGATCACGAAGACGTTGAGCACCCGGCTGCCCGGCTTCACACCCAGGTAGTTGATCACGGCGACGACC
>CANPVY010000348.1 GCA_947581845.1 uncultured bacterium
CGACGGTGAGCCCTGGCCGCCTTCACTGCACGGCACCGGTACCGAGGACTACTTCAACACCTCCTGGTCGCCCAACACGCTGTTCAGCCATCCCTTCTACGGCTACGGCCGCGTCAACGACGACATCGGCTGGCTGGGCCGCACACACGTCTACCGCTTCCACATCAGCGACCCGGTCTATTTCAACGAGTCCCTCAGGTTCACTATCGAGCACGGCCACAACAACAACCTGACACTCGACATGGCCACGGTGGCCTACTGGTACCAGACGGGGACCCACAAGCCATTCCCGCCGCTGCCGGATCGCGAGGCGCGTGCCCCGAAGCCCTTCATCGGCGTCGTGGACATCCACCGCTGGCGGCACGAATGGCGTAAGAAGATGGGCAGCGATCCAGCGCTGTGGGGAAGTGAGAGAAAGCCGGATGAATCGGGATAGGCACGTCAAGCAGAGACTTGCCACCACTTTCATACGGGCAGCGTCCCCTGCCGCTGAGAGCGCAGTGAACGGAATGACGCATCCACCTCCGGCGCTGAAACATACGGTCCCAGTGCCCCGTAGTGCTCTCCGGCCGCACTCCCAGCAACTGCAGGTCGCACATGGACCGCCTCGTTGAAGACCTTCGTCACGCCGCTCGGGCGTTGATCCGTCGCCCTCTCTTCACCTTCGTCGCCGTCCTCTCCCTCGCCGTGGGCGTGGGCGCGACGACTGCCGTCTTCAGCATCGCGAACACGCTGTTGATCCAGCCGCTGCCGGGGATCAGGCATGCGGACCGGCTGGTGGAAGTAGGCCGGGGGTACCGCGGCAGCGGATACGACAGCTTCTCCTTCCCCGACCTCCAGGCGTTGAAGGAGCAGGTTCCGGCGTTCGAGCATCTGGCGGTGTTCGACTTCAGCCCCGCCAGCTTCGGGGCGGGTGGCGAGGGCTTCCAGATCCTGGCAGCCGACGTGTCGGCGGCGTACTTCACGGCGCTGGGTGTGACGGCGGTCATCGGGCGGCTGTTCTCGGTCGAGGAGGACGCGCCGTGGGGAGCGCATCCGGTGGCGGTAGTGGACCACCGCTTCTGGCAGGAGCGACTCGGCGGCGACCCCGGCGTCGTCGGCTCGACCATCACGGTGAACCGGACGTCGCTCACGGTCGTGGGGGTGCTGCCGCCGGAGTTCCGCGGCCACGTCGTTGCGCTTCGGCCCCAGGTCTACCTGCCGTTGAGCATGGTCTCGGTGCTGAGGCCGCAGCTGGGGACCGTCGAGCACCCGAACAACCACTGGTTTTTCCCCATCGGCCGCCTGGCCGAGGGCGCGACCATCGAGGGAGCGCAGGTGGCCGCGAGCACCGTCTTCGACCGGCTGCGGGCCGAGCGGTCGGAGCTCTACGAGAACAAGACCGTGCACGTGCGGGCGTACGGGCCGCTTCCATCAGTAGCGCGCGATGCGGTTCGGATCTTCATGGCGCTCCTCATGACGCTGGCCGGGCTGGTCCTGCTGGTCACGTGCGCCAACGTGGCGGGGATGCTGCTGGTCCGGGCCACGGACCGGGAGCGGGAGCTCGCCGTGCGGGCGGCGCTGGGCGCCGGCCGCGTTGCACTGATCCGGCGGCTCCTGGTGGAGGCGCTGGCGCTGTTCGTCGTCGGTGGCGCGGTGGGTGCCGGCCTGGCCTACGGGCTGGTCGGGCTCATCACGGCCGTGCCGCTGCCCGTACCCATCCCTCTCGACCTGCGGGTCGAGACGGACCTCGCGGTCCTGCTCTTCGCCCTGGTGGTCACGCTGGTGGCCGGCGTGGCCTCGGGACTCGCGCCCGCGCTCCCGGCGTCGAGGCCGGAGCTGGTGCCCATGCTAAAGGAGGGCGGCCGCGGCCGCTCGCTTCGAGGCGGTCGGATGCGGCGGCTGTTCGTCGTCGCCCAGGTCTCCCTCTCGCTGGTCCTCATGGTGGCGGCCGGGCTCTTCCTCCGTTCGCTGGAAAGTGCAGGCGGTATGCAGACCGGCTTCGACCCGAAGGGCGTGTACCTCGTGAAGCTGGACCTATCGCTGGAGGGATACGGCCGAAGGGATGGGCAGCGGTTCGTCCGGGACGTGCTGGAGCGGGTCCGGTCCATCCCCGGCGTCACGGCGGCGGCCGCGTCCCGGGACTTGCCCATGGACCTGGCCTCCTGGGGCAATCCCTACTGGGAGGAGGGCACGTGGGACGGCGAGGGGCGGCCGCCGTCCATCGGGTCGGACGTCAACATCGTTGCTCCCGGCTACTTCGAGACTCTGCGGATACCGGTGCTCCGCGGGCGCACGTTCACCGACGCCGACGATGCGACGGCCGAGCCGGTAGTCGTGGTGAGCCGGACCTTGGCCGAGCGAGCGTGGCCGGACGGGATGGCCCTCGGACGGCGGATCCGCTTCTACGACGGCACAGAAACGGCATACACCGTCGTGGGCGTGGTGGAGGACGTGAAGAACCAGCTGCTCGTCCAGCCCGACGAGCCGATGGCGTACCGCGCGTACGCACAGTGGTACGCGCCGGAGGTGACGCTGGTGGCGCGGACGACGCCGGGCGCGACCGGCGTTCCGGCGGCGCTCCGCCGGGCGATCCTCGAGCTGGATCCAGCGCTGGCCTTGACCGAAACGCAGTCGCTCGACCGCGTCACCGCCATCGGCATCATGCCGCAGCGCATCGCCGCCTGGCTCGCGGCTGCACTCGGACTCCTCGCCGTCTTCCTGTCCGGCCTGGGCATCTACGGCGTTGTGGCGTACACGTTCGCCCGCCGTACCCGGGAGGTGGGAATCCGGATGGCCGTGGGGGCGCGGCGCGCCGACATCGGCCGGCTCGTGCTCCGCTTCGCGGCCGGCCTCATCCTACCTGGCGTCCTAGTGGGTGGCGTCGCGGGTGTGGCCCTCGCGTTCCTCGTGCGGGGATTCCTCATCGGGGTGCGGCCGCTCGACCTCCCGACCTTCGCGGGGGTCGCCGCAGTTCTCGCGGCCGTGGTCGTGGCGGCGACCATCGTGCCCGCGCGCCGCGCCGCCACGGTTCAGCCCATGGAGGCCCTCCGATCGGAGTAGAGCCCCGCTCGTCCCAGGGCGCGGACGTCCGGTCGGCTTCGGCGTTCGCGTCCGCTGCCGCCGACCTGCCCTGCCACTTGCCAGCATGGGCCTCGCCGGTATATTTGCCCAGACAACATATGGCGTCACCAAGTATCAGGAGGCCCGATGTTCAGCCCCGAACTGAAGAAGGGCAGCGTCGAGCTCATGATCCTCTCGCTGCTCGACGACCGGCCCACCCATGGCTACGAGCTGGGCAAGCTGATCGAGGTCCGCTCGGGCGGCGCGATCGAGTTCAATGTCTCGTCGCTCTATCCGGTGCTGTACCGGATGGAGAACGACGGCTGGATCTCCGGACGCTGGGTGGAGAAGCCCGGAGAGCGGCGGCGGTGTCACTATCGGCTGACGCGGAAGGGGCGTGAGGTGTTGGCCGAGCAGCGGCGTTTGTGGGCGGCGTACACCGCCGCGGTGAACCTGGTGATCGGGGGGAGCCATGCGTGACTGGAAGGCGTACGTGCGGTCGCGGCTGGCGCTCCCGGCGCTACGCGGCCTGCGCGACGAGCGGATCGTGGAGGAGCTGGCCGGTCAGCTCGAGGACCTCTATCGCACGTACCTCGCGCGCGGGATCCCGGAGGCCGAGGCGGAGGAGTTGGCTGCCTCGCATGTGACGGATTGGGACGACCTGGCGCGCCGCATCGCGGCCGCGGAGCGGAAGAACCAACCGCCCGCAGCCGCGGAGTGGGTCGAGGACCGCACGCGAAGGCTCGAGTCGCGGGGCAGGATCGGCGTCGTGGCGGCGGAGCTGGTGCGCAACATCCGGTACGCGGCGCGCAGCGCGCGGCGCGAGCCGGGGTTCTGGGCGGTGACCGTGCTGATTCTCGGTCTCGGGATCGGTGCCACGACCGCGATCTTCTCCGTGGTGGACGGCGTGCTGCTCAAGTCGCTGCCGTACGAAGAGCCCGACCGCCTGGTGTATTTCGACGGCGGGTCCTTTCCGATGCCGCGGATCGCCGATTTCGTCGAGCACACGACGAGCTATGAGCAGCTCACCGGGGTGTGGGAAGACGATGTGGACTGGACCGGTGGCGACCGCCCGCTGCAACTGAACGCCGCGCTGGTGCTACCGGGTTATCTCGAGCTGTTCGACGTGCACCTGGAGGTCGGGCGGCTGCTGCTCGAGGAGGACTTCCGGGGGGCTCCGCACCGGGCGGTACTTTCCTGGGGTGCGTGGCAGCGGTTGTTCGGCGGCGATCCCAGCGTCGTAGGACGCCCGCTCACACTGCACGGCAATCCGGTGCAGATCGTGGGCGTGCTCGATGAGGGGTTCATCTCGCCCGCCGGCCTTACGGGACGAGAGCGGGATGTGTTCCTTGCGCTGGATCCCCAGTGGGAGGAGCTGCAGGTCTCGTGGTGGTTCGTGGTCGAGGTGTACGGGCGGCTTCGGGACGGAGCGACGGTGGGAGCGGCGCAGAGCGAGTTGGACGCGGCGATCGCGAGGCTGGCCGACGTGCATCCGCAGCTTCATCGCAACCAAGCCGGTAACCTGCGGACCGTGACGGTGCTCCCGCTCCAGACGTCCCTGATAGGCAGTGTGCGCGGGCCGCTGCAGCTGCTGCTGGGCGCGGTGGGGCTCCTCTTGCTCATCGCCTGCGCGAACGTGGCGAACCTGCTGCTCGCTCGCGGGACGGAGCGGCACCACGAACTAGCCGTGCGGAGCGCGATCGGCGCCGGCAGGATCCGCATCCTGACGCAGGTACTCACCGAGAGCCTGATCTTCGCGCTGGCCGGCGGACTGGTTGGGGTCGTGGTGGCGATCGGGGGCGTGCGGGCGTTCGAGATGTGGAATCCGGGGGGCATCCCGTTGATCGAGCGTGTCGCGCTGGATGGACGTGTGCTCGCGTTCGCCCTCGCCGTGTCGCTGCTGACCGGGGTCCTGTTCGGTACGGCGCCGGCGCTTCAAGGTGCCCGTCTGAACGTGAGCGCGATGTTGAAGGAGGGCGGACGCGCCGGCGAAGGCCGCGATCGGGGCCGGCTGCGCCGCACGCTCGTTATGGTGGAGATCGCGATGGCACTCATGCTCCTCACGGGGGCCGGGCTCCTCTTCCATAGCTTCCTGCGCCTTACCACGGTGCAGCCCGGCTTCGATGCCGCACACCTGGCGGGCGTGGAGTTGCGGATGGGAGACGACCGGTATGATGAGCAGGCGAGGGTGCAATTCGTGCGTCTGCTCCTGCCTCGCATCGAGCGGATTCCCGGTGTGCGGGCGGCCGCTGTTGCCAACACCGTCCCGTTCCAATACTACGGCGGGCGCCGGCCGGGTTGGTGGCAAGAGCGGTACGTGAACGATGAGGGAGCCGAGATCGAGCAACCCACGGTGATCCAACCTGTCACGCCCGGATTCTTCGCCACCATCGGTGCGGAGCTGCGCGGCGACGACCTCAGCTCGAGCGCGGCGGACGAGTCTCCAATCCCTGTCGTGCTGTCGCAGTCGTTCGCCGACAGGCTCTTCGAAGATCGGAACCCGATCGGCCGGGTGTTTCGGGGATTGCAGCAGCAAGGTGGACTTCAGGACTTGCGGGTGGTGGGAGTGGTCTCCGGGCTGCGCTACTGGGGCCTCGACCAGGGTGATCATGCTATGCTCTACGTCCCTTGGGAGCGCTGGGGCGCGGACATCTTCATGACCGCGCTGGTGGTGCGCACCGCCGGCGATCCGGCGGCGGTCCTCCCGGCTCTGCGAGACGCGATCTGGGATTTGGATCCCGATATGGCGCTGCCGAACGTCTTCACGGTCCCACAGCGGATGGCCCAGTCAGTCGCGACACCCAAGTTCTACTCGGCCCTGCTCATCGCCTTTGCGGCAGTAGCCCTGCTGCTCGCCGCCGGCGGTATCTACGGCGCCATGCTCTACACCGTGGGACGGCGCCGCCGCGAACTAGCGGTCCGGGCCGCGCTCGGCGCCGATGGGCGGCGGCTCCTGTGGCTGATCCTCTGGCAGAGCGCGCGCGTGACCGCCGTTGGATTGGCGATCGGGATCGGCGGCGCGCTAGCCGCCACACGTGCGCTACAGGGCATGTTGTTCGGGGTGTCCGCGACCGACCCCGCGACGTTGGCAGCCGTCGCCGTGCTGATGGGAACGGTCGCGCTAAGTGCCTCGCTCGTGCCGGCGTGGCGCGCCGCACGCGCGAATCCGGTGGAGGCGATGCGGGCGGAGTGACGGCGCTGGCACCTCGCCGCCGGTCTACTCCGCCCTCAGCGCGCTCATCGGATCGACCGCAGCAGCACGCCGTGCCGGCAGGTAGCTGGCGACGAGCGCCACCCCGATGAGGGCCGCGGCGACCGCAAGGAAGGTCAGCGGATCGACCGGACTCACCCCGAACAACAGCCCCACCATCAGGCGCGTGAGGCCGAGCGCCAGGGCCAGGCCGATGGTCACACCGATCACCGACAGAACCAGGCCCTGGCGTAGCACCATTCCCTTTACCTGCCCGGCCTGGGCACCCATTGCCATCCGCAGACCCAGCTCCCGGCTCCGCTGGCTCACTGCGTAGGAGATCACGCCGTAAACGCCGATGACCCCGAGCAGCAAGGCCACGCCCGCCGCGACGCCGAGCAGAGTCAGCGTGAACGACGTGCGGGCGATCGACTGGCCCATCAGCTCCTCCAGCGACTGCAGGCCGCGCACCGGAAGGTTCGGGTTGATCTGCCAGACGGCGGCCCGAACCTCATCTGAGAACCCGGCCGTGCCGATCCGATCGCTGCGAATCGCGTAGCCCATATCCCGCCAGGTGAAAACCCGGTCGGGCGGATCCCCTTCCCAGAACGCCAGGGTCACCTGGGGCCAGTAGACCATCAGCGGCGGGTCCTGGCCCAGTCCATCTTCTCTGACGTCGGCTACCACGCCGACAACCTCATACCAGCGAGGCGGCTCGGATCGAACCGAGACCCGTTGCCCCAGCGCCGCCTCCGCCGAGCCCCAGTATTCGCGGGCCAGGCTCTCGGAGACCAGCACCGCCGGGGCCCGCAAGCGAACGTCCTGCCAGGTGAGCGTGCGGCCGAGGAGCAGCGGGATCTGCAACGTCTCCAGGTATCCGCCGCCGATATACTTGTGCCGCCGTATCGACGCCGTCTGGTCACCCGTGTAGTCGAACCCATCAACGTAGAGTGGATTGACGTTGTTGACCCCGTCCATCGGGATCATGGTCCCGAGTGCAACCGACTGCACACCGGAGATCTCGGCCAGGCGGCGCGCGATGCGCTCGTGGGTCGCGGCGACCTCCGCCGGGTCCGCGATCTCGTTCCACGGAATGTAGACGCGGAGCGCCAAAACGTTTTCAGGATTGTGGAACCCGGGGTCCACCTTCCACAGCGACACGAAGGTGCGGAACATCAGACCCGAGGCGATGAGCAGCACCAGGGCCAGGGCCATCTGGCTCACCGCCAGCGCGTTCTGCGCCCGCTGCCGTCGCTTGCCGGTCGTGCCGCTGCGACCGCCCTCCTTGAGAGCGTCCACCGGCGCGGTACGACCGTGCCTCAGGACCGGGAACATCCCGAAGAAGGCACCGGCGCCCAGCGAAACGATCAGCGCGAAGGCGAGCACGCCCCAGTTCATCGAGACCTCGTCCAAGCGGGGAAGGTTGGCGGGTCCCGCGGCGACCAGCGCATGCAACCCGAAGTTGGCCAGAGCGAGACCGCCCACGCCTCCCAGCACGCCCAGCGACAGGCTCTCCTTCAAGTACTCCCAGCCGATCCGGCCGCGGCTCGCGCCCATCGCGCTGCGGATCGCCATCTCGGTTTCCTTCCCATCGGACCGCACCAGGAAGAGGTTGGCCACGTTGGCGCAGGCGATGAGCAGCACGACCCCCACACCGGCCATGATGATCCAGAGCAAGTTCGCCACCGAGCCCACGAGGCTGTCCTTGAGCGGCCGAATGTTCGGAGTGTAGCGTGCCCGTTCGGAGAAGTCCGCCACCGGCCCACCTGGGAACTTCTCGAAGGCCAGGGGCAACAGGCGCGCCGCATCCGCGTTCGCCTGCTCCAAGGTCACCCCGTCACGCAAACGCGCCACGCCTCCAAACCCGATGTTACCCACGAAGAGGGTCGACCGGTCATAACGAAGCGGGAAGATGAGAAGCGGATTCGAACCGAGGCTCTGCAGGTTCGCCGGCATCACACCGACGATCTCCCAGGTCTGCGCGTTCGCCTCGATCGTCTGCCCCACGACGCCCGGGTCTCCGGCGTAGCGGCTCTGCCAGTACCCGTAGCCCAGCAGCACGACGTTCGGCGACTCGAGCTCCTCGTCCTCCGGCGTGAAGATCCGGCCCACGACGGGACGCAGGCGCAGCGCACGGAAGACCCCGCTCGTCACCCAAAGGACCCGCACCGCTTCCGGCTCACCGCTTCCAGTGATCGTCGCCAGGCCCTGCCCGTACATCCCGATGTCTTCGAAGACCCGGTTCTCATCCTCGTAGGTGAAGTGCCAGGCCGCACACTGACCCGCGTTCTGAACCCCCAGTGCCGGCGCGCTATGGCTCACCGATACCAGACGGTCCGCATCATCGTACGGGAGAGGCGACAGTATGATAGCGTCGAGCAGGGTGAAGATGGCCGTCGTGGCCCCGATGCCCAGCGCCAGGACGAGGATGACCACGAGGCTGAACAGCGGGCGCTTCGCCAGCGAGCGGATGGCGAAGCGCAGGTCCCGGCCCAGGTCGGCCAGGAAGGTCCACGCACCCCCTTTGCCTCTCAGACCCTCCTCACGGCCCTCGAGCCAACGGTTCATCTGCGCCCGCACGTGGGCCGGCTCGCTGCGGACGAGTTCGTCAGATGCCAGGTCGGCATCGCCCAACCATTCCTCCACCTGCGCCTCTGCCTCTTCCGGGCTGGCGCCCCGAGCCAGGGCCTCCCCGTAGATCTCCTCCAAGTGATCCGCCAGCTCCGCGATCATCCGCTCGTCCCAACGCCCCTCCATCTCGGGGAGGGACAGACGCTGTCTGAGGTAGCTCTTCCAGTCACGCATGGCTCACTCCGATCACCTGATTCACCATCGCCGAGAACGCCTTCCATTCCTGCCGCTGGTGGGCCAGAACCTCTTGCCCCTTCCTAGTCAGCGTGTAGTAACAGCGCCGCCGCTCCCCCTTCTTCTCCACCCAGCGACCCTTGATCCATCCCCGCCTCTCCATCCGGTAAAGGACCGAGTAGAGGGTGGAGACGCGGAACTCAAGCCGGCCCCCGGAGCGGTGCTCTAAGAGCTTGCCGATCTCGTAGCCGTGGCGGCTACGCCCCTCCAGCACTGAGAGGATCAGGAGCTCCATGCTCCCCCGCTTCAAGTCCGCGCTGAACATGTCGGGCCTCCGGGTTCGGGTGTCGGCCGCATCGCGAGAGCTCAAGACAATTCGCGCCACGATCCTTCGCGACGCGATACTTCGCCTGATGAAGTACTACTATATTAGACGCGCGTCGGGCTGGAAAGGTTTCAATCGAGGCAAGGAGCGCGCTCTAGCGCCAGCCAGCCTCGCTGGGCACTGTCAGCACCAGCGAGCGCTTCATCAGCCGTGCGCTCGGGACGATCAGCGCACGATCTCCAGCAGCTCCGGGAACGCCCAAAGCGTCGCCCGCCGGCCCCGGCCGGGCCGGAGCACTCGGACCACGCCCGCCCGCTCCAGGAGCTTGAGGAGACGAGCCGAGCTGGGCACGGGAATGCCCGACTCCCTCACGAACTGGGGCGTCGAGAAGACCGGAAAGGCGAATAGTGTATCCACGACGGCGAGGGCGTACTGCGAGCGCGTGTGCTCTACCACGACGCCCTTCATTCTCTGGTACAGGTCCCACATCGCGCGCACTCGCCCGATGTCGTCGTCCGCCTGCTTGGCGACGGCCGCCAGAAAGAACTCTACCCAACCCTGATAATCGCCCCCTGACGAAATGCGTGCGAGCTGATCGTAGTACTCAGCTCGATTCGCCTCCAGATAGGCGCTCAGGTAGAAAGCCGGCCGGCTGATTAGCCCCCTGGAGAAGAGAAACAAGGGGATGAGGATCCTTCCCACGCGACCGTTCCCATCCAAGAAGGGATGGATGAGCTCGAACTGGGCATGGATTACGCCAATCTGCACGACCGCGTCCCGCTCCTCCGAGTGCACGTACCTCTCGAGGTTGTCCAGAAGCGGCATCACCTCGCTCGGCGGTGGCGGGACATAGGTTGCCGCCTCGATCCCCGCGCCTGGCGGGCCAACATAGTCCTGAACGCGGCGGAACTCGCCGGGCGCCCGTCCTCCACCCCTCGCATCGGAGAGCAGCGTCCGGTGAATCCGCCGTACCAGGTTTAGCGAGATCGGCCTGCGCTCGAGCTCCTTGACGGCTACCTGCACAGCCTGCCGATAGTTCAGGATCTCTCGGACTTCGCAGCGGCGCGGCAGAGCCGTCGCTCCCGGGTCTGCCTCCTGCTCCAGAACCTCCTCGAACGTGGCCCACGTCCCCTCGATCCGCGAAGAGAGGACTGCCTCGCGCGTCCGAAGCGGCGTAAGGAGAATATCGCGATTGACCAGCCCCCGCAGCAGCTCGTCGTAGCGCGCTAGGGCGGCGTTGGCTCGCCCGATAGGCGGGACGAGCCTGGTCCACTCCAGCTGCGGCGGCAACCGCTGAGGAACAAAGGCCGCCGCCGCATTGGACGCGTGCGGGTTGCTTCTCACGAAACCCATAATATGAGAAGCAAGCGGCACACGCCAGTACGGGGCCGCTATTGGGATCGGCCGGGCCGGGGCCGCCGCTGTCCGGATCCGG
>CANPVY010000349.1 GCA_947581845.1 uncultured bacterium
CAGAATCGAATCGCTGAGCTCGTAGGTGCCCGCGTTGACGATGATCGCGTCGTGTTGCCGGGCCTTCTCCGCCACCGTCGGGTACCACAGACGAGCGTTCTCGGGTGGCAGCTCCTCACCCAGCATCCGCACGATGCTGTAGTGCTCCCGCATGAAGATGTACAGACTCGGGAGCGGCTGTGTATCGACGCTCTCCCCTTCCGGCCCGCTCACCTGCACCTCGCTGAGGCGCCAGGCGCCCTCGACCGGTCCCGCCGGCGGCAAACCAGCACGCTGGCAGCCCACGCCGATGAACAGCGCAACGCACGAGAGTAGAGCGCTGCGGCGCAGCGCGAACCTCCACCCGTTGTCCGCCCGGACCGCATTCGCCAGCACAGTGAGCGCGATTGTGCGCGTCTTCATGGGTAACCTCCCGGTGTTTGGTTGCTCGGTGTCCGGAAGATGCGGTCCCGCCGGCGCCCTCGCCAGCTGCACCGCCAACTGCTGATCCGCTGGTTATGAGAGCGGGTCTGTGGCTGTTCGATTCCGAACGAAGCCGTCCCAGGATCGAACAACGAAGACGTTTGCTGCCGCCTCCCTGGACGTGTCACCCGCCGATAAACGGCTTCCCCGCATTAGCCAGGCGGCATAGCGTTTGCCACGCAGCCGAGTCGGAGAGTATCCCCCAGGAGCAGCGGATGAGGTGCACCATGCATGCCCTCTGGCAAGACATTCGCATTGCGGTCCGCAATCTGCGCAAGCGTCCGGGCTTTACTTCGGCGGCCGTCTTTACCCTTGCCGTCGCGATCGGGGCGAACACCACGGTCTTCAGCGTCGTCAGGGCAGTTCTGCTGGAGCCGCTCCCTTACCCTGAGCCCGAACGCCTGGTCGCCATCTGGGGTCGACTCCCGCTTCACGGCTTCAGTAAGGCGCCGCTGTCTGAACCGGAGTTGCTGGACTGCCAGGACCAGGCGTCGGCCTTCGAGGGCGTTGCCGCCTCGACGGTCTACGGCGGGAATGTCAGCGGCGCGGAGACACCGGAGCACGTGCTGACCGCCCGGGTGAGTGCCAACATGCTTCGGGTGCTTGGTGTGGACCCACTGATCGGCCGTCATTTCACGGCTCACGACGGTGCCCCGAGCGCAAGCCCGGTGGCCACACTCAGCCACGGTTTCTGGCAGCGCTCGTTCGGCTCAGACCCGGGGATCATCGGGAGGACAATCAAGATCGATGGGGTGCCGCATACCGTGGTTGCCGTGATGCCACGCGGTTTCAAGTATCTCTCCGAAGTCGACATGTGGGTGCCGCTTCGTCTGGATCCGGCCAATCCTGGTTATCGGGGCAACCGTGAGCTCATCGTGCTCGGGCGGATTCGACCGGATGACACCTTCGAAAGTGCTCGGGCACAGCTCCACACGATCGCCGAGAGGCTCAGGCAGGAGTATCCCGCCCACTATTCAGAGGACAGCGGCTGGGACATGTTCCCGGTCCCACTCCACGAGGAAGTCGTGGGCGACGTACGCTCGGCGCTTCTCATCATGTTCGGTGCTGTCGGCTTCGTGCTCCTCATCGCGTGCGCTAACCTCGCCACTCTTCAGCTCGGCCGCACCACGGCACGCGGCCGAGAGCTCGCGATCCGCGCCGCGCTAGGCGCTAAGAATTACCACATAATCCGGATGTTGCTGATCGAAAGCCTGGTACTGAGTCTTCTCGGAGGCGCGTTCGGGCTGTTCCTCGCGAGTTTCGCTACCGACGCAGCTGTCTCGCTGGGCCTCGAGAACCTGCCGCGCTCTGACGAGTTCGGCGTGAACAGCATCGTCGTCGCGTTCACGGGACTTGTATCGATACTATCGGCTATCATCTTCGGCCTTGTACCCGCCCTCGGCGGCCCGAGCCAGCATCTGCCCGACTCGCTCAAGGAAGCCACCGGCAGGACCGCGACTGAGGGACTTAGAAACCGCCGAGCGCGCAGTGTTCTCGTAAGTGCGGAAGTGGCTCTCGCCCTGATGCTGCTCATTGGGGCCGGACTTACGACAAGAAGCTTCAGGCGGCTGCTGGAAGTCGATCCAGGCTTCGATCCCAGTTCCGTCCTTACACTCAGCGTCAGCCTGCCGAATGTGTCCTACCCCCGTCGCTCGGAGGTCGCCCGGTTCTTCGACGAGCTCGTTCCACGCCTGGAGGCACTCCCCGGAGCGAACTCCGCGAGCGCGGTCTCGGTCCTACCGTTCAGCGGAACCAACCGCTGGACCAGCATCACCCCGGAGGGTCACATACTCACACCGGGCGAGGAGTCGCCGATGGCTGAGCGTCGCGCGATCACACCAGGCTACCTCAGGTCGATGGGTATCCCGCTGCTCGCAGGCCGAACCTTCACCCGGGACGATGGCGGTGATTCGCCGTTGGTCGCTATCGTTGACCAGAAGTTCGCCGAGAGATTCTGGTCGGTCGATGACGCGGTCGGTAAGCGTATCAAGCGAGGGGGACCTGACTCAGGTAGCCCCTGGCGTACCATTGTCGGCGTGGTCGGAACAGTGCAGTACGAGGACTTGGCCACCGAAGCCGGGATCCAAGTCTATTTCCCCCACGCCCAATTCCCCGTCGCTTTCATGTGGATCGTCGTCCGCACCTCCGGGGAGCCGACGAGCCTCGTGAGCGCCGTACGCAATGCGGTCTCGGAGATCGACCCGGATCTGCCGATCGCGGACGTGCGTTCGATGCCAGACGTCGTCTCGGCATCGCTCGGCGACCCCCGCATCTCGCTGGTGCTGTTCGGGCTGTTCGCCGGCATAGCGGTCGTCCTCGCGGCGGTCGGCGTGTACGGCGTAGTCAGCTATTCAGTCTCGCGACGGAACAACGAGATCGGCATCCGCACGGCTCTTGGCGCGTCCGCTGGCGACATCCTCTGGCTGACCGTTCGCCAGGGAATGCTCCCCTGCATCGTGGGTATCGCGCTCGGGCTGGTCGGGTCATTCATGGTGACCCGTATAATGGAGAGCTTGCTGTTCGAGGTCAGTCCCGCTGATCCCGCCACGTTCATTGCCGCGGCTGTCCTCCTCACGCTCGTAGCACTCCTGGCCAATCTCATTCCCGCCAGGAGGGCGCTAAGAGCGGATCCGCTCACAACACTCCAACGTGAATGAGTGCCCGGCATGGCCGACGCTTCAGCGCGCCCTCTCGACCGTTTCCTCGCCTTCAAAACCAAGCCGTCGTCGGACTACGCGCTCCGGCCGAACATCGACGAACTCCAACCACATGCGATCATCGTCAGCCAGCCTTAGATAGCCGACTACCGAGGTCTTGCGGTTCAGAAAGCGGATGTAGGCACCGCCGTCTTGGTCGGCAACGATGTTGATACGCTCGCGATTCCGATCGTCACCCGTGCCCCGCGGGCCCTCGAATCCAGCCTGGCTCCCAGACCGGCT
>CANPVY010000350.1 GCA_947581845.1 uncultured bacterium
CATGAGCGCCATACCGGAGAACCTCAGTTCCGCCCTGCCCAAGCGGTACCAGCTGGAGCGCCTGCTTGGTCGCGGTGGCATAGCTACCGTCTACCTGGCCGATGACCTCAGGCACGGCGCGGGCGCCTACGCCTTGGGTGGCAGCGGCGTGGTCGCTGTCCTCGGCGGAGCGGCCGTCTGGGGTGGTGGCTACTCCGCTCTGCGTGGCCTTTCTCAGCGAAAGGTCAGGAGACACTTCCGTACGCTCTCCCAGCTGCTGGATCGGTTGTCACGTTACGTACTCATCAGCGCGAGCCGGGCGGCGCCGCCCTAGCCGCCGCTGCCTGCGGGTCTCGCGCCTCAGTGGCCGAAGCACCCGCCCGGATGCCTGCACCCGGCGCTGAACGACGGGACGAGACTGGAGGTGCAGGGAGATGAAGCAAGACACCCTGGGACTCAGCGCGACGGAGAAGCTGCTGCTTGAGCGTAGCTGGGACCTCTCCATCACACGACGCCGGGTGCGCTACGTTGTCGTGAGTGCGCTCGTGCTGGCGGCAGCTCTCGTGGTTGTGTCGCCGCTCCTCCAGTCCTGGGTATTTCTGCTCTTCTTTGGCGTTGCTTACGTGCTAGTCACAGCTTGGGAGAGAGTGGCGTGGGCACGCACCATCATTGCATACAAGGGACTGATCCAGAAGTTGGCGAGCCGCATCGAGCAGCTGGAGACGGCGGGCGCGAGCGGCCGCTGATCTCTTGACACCATCCCCGACACACGGATAGGTTACTGACCCTTTCAGTGAAATTGTCCGGTGGATCGCTGGGCTGGAGAGCCAGGGATTCGGGAATTGCCGCCTAGGGCAAGCGGGTTGGGCGGCCTTCTCACGGCAGGGTCAGCACGCGGGGTGCTAGAACGTAGGATAACTAACCAAATCATGCTCGAAGACGCGAATACCGCCGACCTCGCGCCCGTCGAGGGGAAACCGGCTGGAATCGAGGCCAGAGCCAAAGGTTCCCGGGCCTTGCTCGTCGCTGCCTACACCTTCCTGATTCTCTGGGGGGTGGCCTATCTGGTATTGTTCTTCACCGATCGACTTCCTGTTTAGTCCTGCCACTGACGTGATCTCTCAGGAGGGATCGTGAGCGAAGTATTGATCATCGTGGCCGTCGTCGCGGTGCTTGCGGTGATCGCTGCCGTGGCGCTTCTGCGTCGTCGCCGGGCTGCTCGAGCTGGGGGAGTTGGGGAACCGGGCGCCGTTGAGCCACCGGCGGCAGGGCCTGCTGTCAGAGAGGAAGCAGGGGACGAGGAGGCGGCGCCTACTCGAGCGACGGAGGAGGCCGCGAGCCGGGCGGCTGAGGCGGAAGCGGTTGCGGCGGAAGCTGCGGTCAAGCCAGTGCTCTCGGAGGGTGAGCTTCGTTCGCGCGTGGAGAGTCAGCTCACGGATTCGGAGCGGATGCTGGGGGAGCTGAGGGAAGCGGCGACTGGGGGCGGCGAGCCAGCCCTGGGCGCGGGCTCGCTGGAGATCATGGCGGAGGGGCTCGAGGAGGTGCGGGCGCTGGCGCGACGGAAGCAGTGGAATCAGGCGAGGGACAAGTGTGGGGCTCTGCACGCGCAGCTTTCTCTGCTGCTCCGCAGTACACGCCGGGAACGGGCTTCCTGAACCTAGCCAATCCGCGGTAACACGCCGATATTTGCTGGAGGTCGCGCGGGCCGTTCGAGCGTGCGGGCGGTGTCCTGCGGGGGCGAATCCCCCGGGCCCACGGCGGCGTAGTTGTAGATGATGCCAATACTGTACCTGCTGGTGGTTGTTATCCTGGCCAAGATCATTCTGATCGACTCGCCGGTGGGTAAGGCATTGGGGGAGGCGGTTCGTAATCTGGTGCCGCCGCGGGCGCCGGAAGGGTCGGTCTCGCAGGTCGAACTGGAGACGTTGCGGCGGGACGTCGAGGAACTCCGCGACTGTCTGGACCGGGTGGTCGAGGAGCAGTCATTCCTGACGCGGCTGCTGTCGGAGCCGCGACGTCTGAGTCCCGGTCCCGGCGAGATCGAGGACGTTGACAATTGAAGATAGGCGGAGGCCATGGTCACGCGCGAAGACGTTGAGAACTTCATGATCAGGCTGGAGCTGCCGTACCAGGAGCTTGAGGAGGGGCTCTGGGTGGTGGGCGATAGCGGGGAGGTGGCGCCCGTCTTCGTCACGCACGACCCGCCGCTGCTGCTGATGCGGGTCAGCGTGATGGATGCGCCCGAGGAGGAGGAGTTGCGGAACGGGCTGTTCCGTGAACTGCTTGAACTCAATGCCACAGATCTCCTGCACGGTGCCTACGGCCTTGACGGAAACGAGATCGTTCTGACGGACGCACTGCAACTAGCGGACCTCGATTTCAGCGAGTTTCAGGCCTCGCTGGAGAGCATCATGCTGGCCTTGCGGTCACACTTCGAGGCACTGTCCCGTTACCGGACGCCATAGAGAGAGAGCCATGAGTATCTGGAGCAGGCTATCGACGATGATCCGGTCGAATCTCAACGACCTTATCGCTCGGGCTGAGAATCCCGAGAAGATGCTGAACCAGATCATCGATGACATGCGGTCTCAGCTGGCGCAAGCGAAGCAGGAGGTCGCGGTGGCGATCGCTGACGAGCGCAAACTGCGGCGCCAGGTTCAGGATGAGCGAGATCAGGGCTCCGATTGGGAGCGTCGCGCGAAGCTCGCGCTCCGCGAGGGTCGTGAGGACTTAGCGCGTCAGGCTCTGCTGCGCAGCCAGGAACACGGCGCGCACGCTGGCACACTTGAGGGTCAATGGCGAGCGCATGCTTCCGAGACGGAGAAGCTAAAGGATACGCTGCGACAGCTGAGCAGCAAGATCGAGGAGGCGAAGCGCAAGCGGAATCTTCTGATCGCCCGACAGAAGCGAGCCGAGGCGCAGAAGCGCATCCATGAGACGATGGCGGGTCTCGCCGACCGCAGCTCGTTCGAGGCCTTCGATCGCATGGCAGAGCGGATCGAAGAGGCGGAGATGCGGGCGCTGGCGGCTGCTGAGGTGGATGAGGAGCTCGGCGGTGACGAACTGGAACAGCAGTTCGCGCGGCTCGAGGGCGGCGACATCGATGTGGAGCGCAGACTGGCTGCCTTGAAGGAGGAGATGGGCCTGTTGCCGGCGCCGGAGGCCGAGTCGGAAGCCGTCCCCGACGAGGTGCGCGAGGCCGAGATCATCGAGGAAGAGGAACCGGAGGAGGAACAGGCTGGCTGACACTCCGCGGGTCTTCACTTCACGCCAGGCGTACGGCGTTCTGGCGACGACTGTCTTCGTCGTACTCATCCTGCTGTTCGTCTACAGCGTCGCCGAGATCCTCTTCCTGCTATTCATCGCGGCGCTCTTCGCCATCTACCTGTCGGCGTTCACGGACTTCCTGTCCCTCCGACTGGGTCTCGGGCGCGGGCTCGGGCTGATCACGGCCTTGCTCGGTACCCTATTCGTGATCGGTCTAGTCGGGCTATTGATCGTTCCGCCCGTGATCAACCAGTTCCAGGGGCTCATCGAGGCCTTGCCACGGCACATGAATGCGCTGGAACTCGAGCTGGAACGGCTGGCTCAACAGGAGAACCTACTCGGTCGCATTCTCAGCCCGACGATCAGTGAGAGTGGTCAGGAGGGTCCCGGTTTCGTGGACCGAGTCTCCGAGCAGGTGGGTGCGTTCTTCCAGGGTGTTCCGTCCTACGTGTTGTCTGGGATCGGCGTCGTGATTCACGTGGTCTCGGTTCTGATCATGGGGATCTACATGGCGCTCAAGCCGTCGCTTTACCGTGAGGGTGTGATCGCGCTGACGCCGCCCGCCTACCGTGAGCTGGCCCGTGACATTCTGGCCGATCTCGGGCACACGCTGCGCGCCTGGCTGGTCGGCCTGGGCATCTCAATGCTGGTCCTCGGCTTGCTGACCTGGATTGGACTCATCCTGCTCGAGGTTCCCTATTCGCTCGCCTTCGGCGTGTTCACCGGCTTGGCTGTGATTGTGCCTTTCTTCGGCACCATCGTATCGACGCTGCTGCCGGCGTTGTTCGTGCTCTCCGGTGGCGGGTTCACGAAAGCGCTGTTGGTGATCTTGCTCGGCGTCATTGTGCACGTCTTCGAGGCCAACGTCGTCGCCCCCATGGTCTTCGAGAAGAAGGTCGAGCTGCCGCCGGTGCTGACGATCATCTCCGTGCTGGTAGTGGCGAAGCTGCTTGGCTTTGTGGGCCTGTTGGTCGCCGTGCCAGTGCTGGCGAGCGTCATGGTCTTTGTGCGGCGGATCTTCGTGCATCGAGTTCTGGAGGGGAAGGGCTTCCACAGAATCGAGAAGGATGCGCCTGCCGTGATCAGCCTGCCCACGGGGGACGGTGTGCTGGTCCACCCGTCAGCTTCCGAAGTGAGCATCCCGTCACTGCTCGAGGGGTGAGCGGCAACATCTCGGTACTCTCACCATGATTGTCGGCATCGGTGTCGATCTGGTGCGTGTGGGCCGGCTGCGCTCGTTGATCGAACGACACGGCGAGCGAGCGCGACGCCGCCTCTTCACGTCGGCGGAGCTGGCGGAATGTGACCGGCGCG
>CANPVY010000351.1 GCA_947581845.1 uncultured bacterium
CCCCCCTGAGGACCGCCGCGCAGTTCCTGCTCGATGAGACGATCGCCGTGCTCAGACCCATCTCTCTCCACTTCCGGATCTGCTGCACCGTGTCCTCGAATACCTCCACACCCCCGGAGTCCAGCAGCTCGTTGTACAAGAGATTCTTGCGGTTGCCCAGCCCGCAGACCGTCTCCTGGTCCGGCCCGTCGCTCGGATCCCCCTCAGGTAGCGTGATGCCGCGCGAGGCCAGGAAGCTGCGCACCCCATCGTAGCGCGGCTTGCCGTCGACGTAGCGCGGATAGTCCGTCTCGATGGCGAACGGCTCGAACGGCACACCTTCCGAGCCCGCGCGCCGCTCCAGATACTCGTCGAACACCCGCTTCCAAGCCCGCGCGTGCACGCTCGCGGTGCGCGTGACGACACCATCCAAGTCGAAGATCACGGCCTCGAAGTCGGCCGTGTTGATGCTCTTCTCTCTCATCCCCGTTGCCGCTCCCCCATCGCCACCAGCTCGGTCAATCTGCCGCCTATGTACCAGGCGCTCGGCCGCATGCCGCCCCGCCTCGGCCTACCCGGCGACTGGACAGCACTCCGCACGCCTCGGCGACCGACGCAACAATAAGGATTAGCACCCGATGGACAAGTGCCGCGCGTCCAGTTGACTCGTAAGCGTGCTACTCCGGCGTGAACCTGTCGAGGAACGCCCGTTCATCGGCGGTCAGGCTGCCGACCCCGGAAGCCCTGATCTTCTCCATGACCCGATCCAGCTCGTCACGGTTCACCGGGTGCATCTCCTCGCGACGTATTCTCTGCCAGCGCTTGAGATCCGCCCCGTCGCTGCCCGAGCTACGCTGCGCGGGAGCGCTGGCCTTGGCCCGGAACTGTCGGGCAGGAGAGCGATGCTCCATCCACTTGAGGTACGCGAATCCCCCCACGAACCCGCCCAGATGCGCAAAATGCGCGATCCCGCCATGCGCACCGCTGAATCCCCCGTAGAGCGAGAGCGCCGTCATGCCCGCCACCAGCCAACGCGCCTGCACCGGGAACACTCCCCAGATGTAGATCTGATCGCGCGGCCAATAGCGCGCGAAGCCGAGCAGCACACCGAAGACCGCTCCCGAGGCCCCTACAATCGGCACATAGGGCGTGAAGAGTGAGAGCAGCGCCCCCGTGATACCGCTCGAGAAGTAGAGCCCCAAGAAATGCCGGCCACCCAGCCGCTGCTCCAATCGCGGCCCGAAGAAGAACAGCGCCAGCATGTTGAAGAAGAGGTGCCAGAGGTTGCCGTGCAGAAACATGTAGGTGATCGGTGTCCACGGCCGGAACGGGATCCCCGCCGGCACCAGCCAGAACAGCGGCATGACCTGCGGCTGCAGGCTGGTGACCAGAAACACCGCCACGTTGGCGTAGACCAGGCGTGATACCCAGCGAGTCATCGACGATGGACCAGAGTCTCTATGCTCATTCCCGGGGCCGAATATACCCGCCAGCCCAGCCCGCCGCGAGCACCTGCGTCATGCCCTCCGCCAACCGGCCTCGCTATGGCTCGACCTGCACGCCACTGCGGCCTGGTCTTTGTGTATTCCATCGCGGAGCGCTGGCGGACCGATGCCCCCGCCTGGCATCGGCGCAACTCACGCACTCACCCGGGTGCGCACGGTCGAGAGGCCACCGTCAATGCCCAGCACCTGACCTGTCACCCAGTCGTTGCGCGGATTGAGCAACCACGCCATCACGGATGCGACATCGCGCGGCGTGCCCAATCGACCGGCGGCGTGCATCGCGATGGACACGCGCTCCGAGACCTCGTTCCGGGTGATCGACTCGGTGGCCGCTGTCCGTACCAGTCCGGGCGCAACCGCATTCACCCGGATGTTGTAGCGCGCGTACGTTGCCGCCGCTGCTAGCACCAGCCCGCTGACCCCACCTTTCGCTGCAGCGATCGCCTCGTGATTCACCAATCCCACTCGCGCTGCGGCCGAGGAAACCAGGACGATCGAGCCACCCGCCTTCATCATCGCTCGCGCAGCGGCACGCACCGCGGCAAAGGCGGAGCCGAGATTCAGGGCGAGTGTGTCGTTGAACTCATCCTCCTTGGTCAAATGTGCGGGCTTGAGTAAGACCGAGCCGACGCAGTTGGCGACCCCGTCCACGCGTCCGAACAGCTCGACCGCGCGCGCGACACATGCCTCGACCTGCTCGAAGCGCGTCGCGTCCACGCTGCGGCACTCCGCACCCAAGCTATCGGCTAGCTCCTCCAGTTTCCCGACATCACGGGCCGCCAGCAGCAGACGCGCGTCACTCGCTGCCAGACGCCGCGACAGCGCCGAGCCTATGCCTCCCGTCGCTCCCAAGACAACGTAGACAGCACCCGGCACGGGCTCAAGCGGTTCCGCGGGCATCATCGCTGTTCCTCCCTGCTGTGGGAACGGGGAGAGGGGCTCGCCCCGTCTCCCCGCCGTCACTCCCATGAACCTTCGTCCTGTTGCGGCTCGCTCTGACTGCGACGAGCCTCGCTACCGTTCGTTCTCTGTCTTGCGGCCGGCCGCGAAACACCGCCTCGCGGATGCTCGGCCGCGGCCACGACAATCTATCTTCTTCACCCGTCGATCGAGTCGATCGCGGGCTACGCTGGACACCTGCCCAGCTACTCGTCCGCCTGCGGTAGAATCACCGCATCAATCACGTGGATCACGCCATTGCTGGCCATGATGTCGGTCTCCACGATACGGGCGTCGTCCACCATCGCCGCACCGTCCTTCAACGAGATCATCACCTCCTGGCCCTGCGCCGTGCGCGCCGACTTCAGGCCGACCACGTCCTCGGCCAGCAGACGGCCCGGTACCACATGGTAAGTGAGGATCGCCTGCAACTTGGCACGATTCTCGGGCTTCAGCAGTTCCTCCAGCGTGCCGGCCGGCAGCTTAGCGAACGCCTCATCCGTCGGAGCGAACACGGTGAACGGGCCCTCGCCCTTCAGCGTCTCGACGAGGCCGGCCGCCTGAACAGCCGCGACCAACGTCTTGAAGGAACCCGCAGAGATGGCCGTGTCGACGATATCCTTCTCATCCATACGCGGCGACGTACCGCCGTACTGGGCCGAGGCCGGAGCACTGAGCACGACCAGCCCCAGGACCGCTATAAGCAGGGAAACAAGACGGGATAGCATTATGAGTCTCCTTAGCGTTTCGTGGTTTCTGACAAAGCTCCCAACTGCACTTCTCGCGCGGTACCTAGGCACGCTGGGGTGCCAGGGGGGCCGGCCCGGCGGTATCGCGCGGTCGCCCCTGTCCGCCTAATGTCCATGACAATAATGAGACTGCGGCCAGCTGTCAAGGGCTTGTCGCGATATCTAACTTGACAATTATTGTACAACCTGCTATCCTCCCCCGCAACCTGCAGGGAGGTACGGGCATGACCGAACAGCGCAGCCGCTGGAAAAGACACCCCATTCGTGTCGTCGCCCGCCGTACCGGACTCAGCCGCGACGTCCTGCGCGCCTGGGAGGTACGCTACGGCGCCGTGCTACCCGAGCGCACAACGGGAGGCCAGCGCCTCTACTCGGACGACGACATCGAGCGGTTGCGGTTGATCCAACTGGCCCTTGAAGCGGGCCGCCGTATCGGCCAGGTGGCGAGCCTGCCCAGCGAAGAGCTGGCACGGCTGGTCGGCGAGGATCAGGGAGCCGAACGGGCAGGTCCCGGAGCCAGTGACCGCGAGCAGATCTCGCCGCTATCGGCCCAGAGCCTGTTGCGTGAATGTCTGGATGCGGTGCAGGCCATGGACGCTCCGCGACTGGAGTCGACCCTCAGCCGGGCAGCGATGACGCTTCACGCAACGGATGTCATCGACCATGTGGTCACCCCGCTGATGATCCAGATCGGTGACCTCTGGTGGGCGGACCACTTGACCCCCGCGCACGAGCGGCTGGCCACCTCTGTCGTGCGCCGGACGCTGGATGAGATTAGAGTGAAGCTGCAGAACAGGGGCGGCCCGGGCCTGGTGGTGGCCACCCCCTCGGGTCAGCATCACGAGGTCGGAGCCATGCTGGCGGCAGCCACCGCGGCAGCCGCCGGCTGGCGGGCGATCTACATGGGCGCGGACCTGCCGGCAGCCTCCATTGCCAAGGCCGCCGAGCTGACCGGGGCCGGCGCCGTTGCGCTGAGCGTCATCTACCCAGCGGACGATCTGGAGCTTGCTGACGAGCTCAGGACCCTGCGGCGCCTGCTCCCTGCCGAGGTGGCCGTGATCGTGGGAGGCCAGGCGGCAGCGAGCTATCGGGGCGTATTGGAGGAGATCGGCGCGCTGTGGCTACCCGACACGCGGGCCTTACGGTCGGCGCTCGACCTCGTGCGCGTCTCGCGGGCCAACACAGTGCAAGACCGTAGCTCCTGAGGCTGCGAGAAGGAGCGCTCATGGTCAGGGTGCCGAGCTCACGGATCGAAGCCTGCAACGACTCGCCCGTGCGGGCTGACGGTGACTTCGTCCTCTATTGGATGATCGCGTTCCGGCGCACTCGCTGGAACTTCAGCCTGCAGCGGGCGCTCGAATGGGCACGCGAGCTGAGGAAACCTCTCGTGGTCATGGAAGCGTTGCGCGCGGGTTACCCGTGGGCGAGCGATCGTCCGCACCGCTTCGTTCTGGACGGCATGGCCGACAATGCCCGGCGGCTGCAGCGCTCTCCTATCCTCTACTACAGCTACGTCGAGGCGAGCCTGGGGGCAGGTCGCGGTCTGCTCGCAACGCTCGCCGGCCATGCCTGCGTGGTGATCACGGACGACTACCCGGCCTTCTTCCTGCCGCGCATGATCGCGGCTGCTGCGCGCCAGCTGCCGGTGCGCCTCGAGAAGGTGGACTCCAACGGCCTTCTCCCGTTGCGAGCGCCGGATCGGGCATTCGAGACCGCCTACGCGTTCCGCCGCTACCTCCAGAAGACCTTGCCGGCCCACCTTTTGGAAGGCCCGTCCCCCAACCCGACGCGCGGCGCTCGACTGCCGCGCCTAGAGGCACTGCCGGCGGATGTCACCGGCCGCTGGCCTGACGCTTCCCCCGCCCTGCTCGCCAATGAGCTGGACATCGCACAGCTTCCGATTGACCATTCGCTGGCTCCCGCAGAGACGCCCGGGGGCGCCAGAGCAGCGGCGCGTGTTCTGAGGGACTTCCTCGACGAGCGGCTCAGCAGCTACGCCGAGGAGCGCAACCATCCGGACCTCGACGTCAGCAGCGGACTGTCGCCCTATCTGCATTTCGGCCACATCTCCAGTCATCAAGCCTTCACCGAGCTGACGGCACGCGAGGACTGGGATGCCGATCGTCTGGCACCCGAGGCGACGGGCAAGCGCAGCGGCTGGTGGGGCATGAGTGAGAGTGCGGAGGCTTGGCTCGACCAGCTCGTCACCTGGCGCGAGCTTGGATTCAATATGTGCGTGCGCCGGCCGGACTACGACCAGTACGGCTCGTTGCCCGAATGGGCCCGGACGACGCTTGCCGAGCACGCCAACGATTTGCGCCCTCATATCTACTCACTGGCCGAGCTCGAGGCGGGACGCACGCACGACCGGCTGTGGAACGCCGCCCAGACGCAGCTCGTCCGGGAGGGGCGTCTCCACAACTACCTGCGAATGCTGTGGGGCAAGAAGATATTAGAGTGGAGTGCTACGGCTGAGGAGGCCCTGGCCAGCATGATCGAGCTCAACAACAAGTACGCATTGGACGGTCGCGATCCCAACTCGTACAGCGGCATCCTCTGGTGCCTGGGCCGCTACGACCGCCCCTGGGGACCCCAGCGCCCGATCTTCGGAAAGATCCGCTACATGAGCTCCCAGAACACGGCCCGCAAGGTCCGGGTGGCCGAGTACCTCGAGAAATACGCGCCCTGAGCGTTCGCCATCGGACTAACCGGCCTGGTTCCGCTGCAACTCACCACTCGCTGACTCGTTCGCCATCGCCCGCACCAGACCGCGCAGCATGCCGGCAAACACCAACTGGTGAAGCGGGTAGAGGGTGTACCAATAGAGAAGCCCGAACAGACCGACCGGATCGAAGATCGCGGTCTGCCGGACTCGCGAGCCTGCAGCTTCGGGTTCGACTTCGAACTGCAACCAGGCACGACCCGGCAGCTTCATTTCAGCGTACAGGCGCAGAGTAACCTCGGGTTCGTAGGCCTCGACACGCCAGAAATCCAGCGCGTCGCCGGGAACCAGTTCCTCCGGATCACGTCGCCCACGCCGTGAGCCGACGCCCCCGACCAGGAGATCGAGCAGACCCCGGAGGCGCCACAACCAATTCGCGTAGTGCCAGCCCACATCACCACCAAGCCTCCGAATCGGCCGGAACGCTTCTCGAGGTCCATACGGCACGTGCGCCGAACGGGAATCGACGATGCGCGTGCCGAACTTAGCGCCACCCCAGCTGCGTGCCTTACTCGACGATAGCGCATCGGACCAGCGCGTCTCGGCGAACTCCTGATCTTCGTTCTTCAGCGCCCGCTCGATCGCCTCGCGGATGCCACGCGGCCGGATCCCGAACGCTGCCAGCGCCGCCTCGTCGTTCACGACCGTCGCGTTACGGACGCTGTCGATGAGCTCGCGTCCCACCCGCGCGTAGACGGGCGTCACCAGACCCAGCCCG
>CANPVY010000352.1 GCA_947581845.1 uncultured bacterium
CCCCATCGGTGGTGTCCGCGAAGGCCCGCGCGACTTCTATTGGCGCCCCGGCGATCCCAACACACTCGTCTGGACCGAGGCGCTGGACGGCGGCGACCCCAAGGCCGAGGTCGAGCATCGCGACCGGCTGGTCGTCAAACTGCCTCCCTACGACCGCGACGCCATCGAGATGGCACGCACCGAGCTGCGTACTTACTACCTTCGTTGGAGCGAGCGCGGCAGCCTGGCCCTCGCCTTTACCTATGACCGGCCGACGCGCAAGACGAAGACCGTCGTCGTCGACATGGCTTTCCCGCCCTCAGAACCTCGGATCATCTGGGACCGCAGCGCCGAGGATGCCTATGGCGACCCGGGAGCCCCGATGATGCACGTGACCGAGAACGGTGAGTCCGTTCTCATCCAGTCCCCTGACGGGCGATCCATCTACCTGAGCGGCGCCGGCGCTTCACCCGAGGGCGACCATCCCTTCCTTGACCGCTACGACCTGACGACAGGTGAAACCGAGCGGCTCTGGCATTGCGAGGACCCGTATTACGAATCCCTCGTCGAGATCCTCGATAGCGAGGCGCATCGCATCATCACGCGCCGGGAGTCGAAGACCGAGCCGCCCAACTACTTCATCCGTGACCTCGAGAGCGGCCGCATTACGCGGCTGACCGATATCAAAGACCCCGCGCCACAGCTCACGGGAATCGAGAAGAGGCGCATTAATTATACCCGCGCCGACGGGGTCGACCTCTCCGGCACACTCTACTTGCCGCCCGGCTACGAGGAGGGCACAGCGCTCCCCACCGTCATCTGGGCCTATCCCTGGGAGTTCAAGTCGGCAGACGCCGCAGGCCAAGTGCGCGGATCAGAGAACCGCTTCACTTTCTACCGCGGCTACTCCCACCTCTTCTTCCTGACCCAGGGCTACGCCGTGCTCGACGACGCCAGCATGCCCGTCGTCGGTGAAGGAGACGAGGAGCCCAACGACTCGTTTGTCCGCCAGCTGGTCATGAACGCCCAGGCCGCCGTCGACAAGCTGGTCGAGCTGGGTGTGACCGATCCCGACCGCGTCGGCGTCGGCGGCCATTCCTACGGCGCCTTCATGACCGCCAACCTGTTGGCCCACTCCGACATCTTCCGGGCCGGGATAGCACGCAGTGGCGCCTACAACCGTTCGCTCACGCCGTTCGGGTTCCAGAACGAGCGGCGCACCTTCTGGGAGGCGCCCGAGGTCTACTTCGCCATGTCGCCGTTCATGCACGCCGATTCGATCAACGAGCCGATACTCCTGTTGCACGGCGAGGCGGACACCAACTCGGGAACCTTCCCCGTGCAGTCGCGACGGCTATACCACGCGGTCAAAGGCCTCGGCGGGATCATAAAGCTCGTGATGTACCCCCACGAGCAGCACGGCTACCGGGGCCGCGAGACCGTGCTCGACGCGCTCTACCAGCAGTTCGAGTGGTTCGATCGCCATGTGAAGAACGCGTCGCCGCGAGAAGAGCCGACACCGCAGCCTTGAGAGGCGCGAGGGAGCAGGGCGCCTGGCCCTGCTCCCTCGCCGGCTCGCACAGCTCGCTGGCTGGCCGCGCGCTACCGAGTCACAGCCCGGCTTGATGCTCTAGCCCACAGCCACGGCTTCGGCCGCTGCCATCCTGACATCGATATCGCGCCGGATCCGCTCATGCATCGCACGATTGATCGGATAGCGCCAGGCGATCGCCAACGCGATCAGATTGCAGACGCTCGGCGTACCCACGTAGAGCAGGCGCAGCGTCCAGATCGCCGTCGGTACCTGCTCCAGCGCGCCCGGCGCATAACCCGACAGATCCAGGAGTGGAAAGGCGAGCCCCGCGCTCAGTGCTGCGGCCAGCTTCTTGATGATCGACCAGAACCCGATGTACTCGCCCTCGCGCCGCGCCCCGGTCTTCCACTCATCGTAGTCGATCACATCCGCCTGCATCGACGGCGGCAGCGCCATCACACCGCCGAGCCCCAACGCCGAGAACAGGACGATCACGCCGAACAACACCGCATCCCCGCGCCCCAGGAAGATCGCCCAGACAAAGGCACCGGTGTTGACCCCCAGCGCCAGCAGCCACGCCCGTCGCTTCTCCAGCCGCCGGGCCAAGTAGATCCAGACGGGCACGGTCGCCGTGCCGATCCCCAGGTAGATCGCCAGGAACACCGGGCCCGCCCCGCTGCCGAGCACATGCTCGACATAGAATAGGATCATGGTCGCCGCCACCGACACGCCCAGCGCGCTCGTGGCGTAGGCCGCAAGCAGTATGCGGAACGGGACGTTGCCCCAGATCGTCCTCAGGTTCCGAAAGAACGCCGTCGGCCGCTGCGATTCCGCCCACGTCCGCTCACGCACGACCAGCAGGCAGACGCCGACGAGCAGCATCACCAGCACGGCGTACGTCAGGCCAATCAACCAGTAGCGCTGCCGTTCACCCGCCGCGCCCGCGGGGAGATTGACGCCGAGACCGACCGCGATCGGGATCAGCGCCGCCAGCAACGTACCGGCCAGAACTGCCCCCTCCCGCACACCGAGCAGCCGTGTCCGCTCGTCGTAGACGAACGACAGCTCCGCGCCCAACGCTTCATAAGGCACTGTCACCATCGTCCAGAACAGGAAAAACAGAAACGTGAGCGCTCCCAGATACAGACCTTCGAGGAACGGGCTCTCGATGTGTGGCAGGACCACCAGCAGCATGAACGTGCCGGCGAGTGGGATCGCACCGAAAGCCATCCAGGGCCGACGCCGCCCCCAACGGCTGCGCGTACGGTCGGACAACGCGCCGATGGCCGGGTCGATCACCGCATCCCAGACCCGTGACAGCAACACCACGACACCGAGGACCGTCAGGTCGATCCCCACCACATCGGCGTAATACTTTGGAAGGAAGACGTAAAAGGTCAGCGCCAGCGCCGCGAGCACGAGCCCGGGCGCACCGTACGCCACGATGATCCTCGGCCGCAGGCTCCTATCCGTGGTCACTGAATGACGAAGGGCGCGACAGCGCTAGCGATGCCAAACTCGCGATCCCTGCTCCGCGACACCAGCGACGGCCCACTCATCAGGCAGAACGTTGCCGCCGAACTCGAGCCGATCGGGTCTCGTCGCCACATCCACCAGAACCTCTAGCGCGACTTTACCCACGCTCAACATCCCGTCCTCGTTGATCAGCTCGACGTCGTCGTGCGGGGTGTGATACTGCGCGTGCAACCCGGTATGGAAGAACAGGACGGGCTTCTCCTGCTCGTAGAAGCATCGCTGGTCGCTACGGTTGATCGATGCCTCGCTGTGGGTGATGTACAGGGATTCCACATTCGCCGCCGCCACGATATCGGCCCACCCCGTTGACGAGGAGCTCCCAATCAGGATCAGGTTTTCGTCGCGCAGCCGGCCCACCATGTCGAAGTTCAACATCGCCACAACGCTGTCCATCACCACGGTCGGCATCTGACAGAAGAAGGTGGAACCCACCAATCCTATCTCCTCGGCGCCGTACGCCTGGAACATGATGGAGCGCCGCCCTTCCGTACCCAGGGGGATGCGCTCGACCTCCCTGCTCAGCACCCGGGCCATCTCCATCAGCAGGGCCGTGCCGGACGCGTTGTCGTCGGCGCCGTTGAACACCACAATCGAGTCGGGTGCTACCTCTTCCCAGCCGATGTGATCGTAGTGGGCGCCCACGATCACCCACTGCCCCGCCAATGACCCTTCCCCCGCCAGCACACCCAATACGTTCTGCGAGACCTCCTGGTACTGAACCGCGGCAGCCGGTGTCTCCCGCACGTTCAAGACCAGGAAACTCTGGAAGAAATTCTCGGCACCAGGCTCGAGACCGTATTCCAGGAACTCC
>CANPVY010000353.1 GCA_947581845.1 uncultured bacterium
GCGCGAGCGCATCATCGAGGCGGCGGCGGGGCCGGGCACCCCGCTCGATCGCCTGGAGGCCGTCGTGCGGGTGTTCTTCGGTTACCTTTACGACAACCCTGACGCTATCCCGCTGATGCTTGGCATTATGCTGAGTTCAAGGCCGCTGCCCGACGTCGTTCGGCGGACCATCGAAGCCAACATCGAGACCCTCTCCTTGCTGATCGCTGAGGGTCAGCGGGACGGCTCGGTCCGCTCCGGCGATCCGAGGATGCTGGCGCTCAGCGTCGCCGCTCAGCCACTTTGGCTGGCACTGACCCGGCGTGCCCTGTACGAGGGGGTGGCTTTCGACCAGACCGATCCCGAGACACGCGTGCAACTGGTGGAGAGTGTGCTCCGTTTTGTGGGCGCGGGTCTCGCAGCACATCCGGAGAGTTCAGAATGAGACGCCCGGTTCTCAGATCCGTCGTTTGCGCAACCGCGCTTGCCGGTTTGTCGCTCTCAGGCCTGGCCACGGCGGCAGCTGCTCAGGACACTGCCGCGCGCGATTCACTGACCCTGGCCCAGGCCGTCGCTTTGGCCCATGAGACCTATCCCGGCGTCGCAGTGGCGCGAGCGGGCGAGGATGCTGCAGCCGCGGCCTTGGGTGAGGCGCGGGCCGCGTGGTGGCCCCAGCTCAGCAGCCAGGCCACGGCGGTACGTTATGAGGAACCGATGCTCGTGGCCCCGATACATGGCTTCAGTCCTCAGCAGTTCGAGCGGATCGAGCTTGAGAGAACGCTCTTTCAAGGCAACTTGTCGTTCGCCTGGACCGTCTTCGACGGCGGCGCTCGTGTGAACAGAATCCGGGGTGCACGTGCCGGCGCCGCCGGAGCAGCGGCCGGCCGAGCGAGTGCCGAGATGGCGCTGACGGCGCGGGTTGCCGCGGCCTACTTGCAGGTCTTGAGCGCCCGTGGCGTCCTCGATGCTCAGGAGCGGCGGATCGAGGCCTTGAGCGCCGAGCGTCAGCGTGTTGAGCAGCTGCTCGGCGAGGGACGGGCCGCGCGCGTGCAGCTGCTACGCGTGGACGCCGCGCTGGCTGAAGCGGAGGCGCAGCAGGTAGCGATCCGCACGCAGCTCGATTTGGCGGAGCGCGAGTTGGCCCGCCTGCTCGGTGTCAGCCCTGCCGAGGCGCGCGTGGACAAGCTGCGTCCCGTGCGCTTGGCCGCGGGCTCACAGCTCGCCCAGCGTGCCGATCTGGTTGAGCGGGCCCAGGCGAACAACCCTGAGCTGGAGCGTGCGCGCCGGGCGCTGGAGACGGCAGAGGCGAACCGCCGCGTCGCCAGGGCGGCCTGGATCCCGAGCCTCAATCTCAGGGGTGCACTGTTGGGTTTCAGCAGTGAGGCAGGGAACACCACAACCGAGTGGAACGTGGGCATCTCGCTCGCCTATCCGCTGTTCACGGGCGGCGCTCGTAGCCACGCTGTCAGTCGTGCAAGCGCCGCGGCCCGCGCGGCGCGCGAGGAGTCGCGTCTGGCGGAATTGCGGAGCGAGGAGGCGGTGGATCGCGCTCTCAACGCGGCGCTCGAGACCCAGGCCCTGGTGGAAGCGCTGACGCGCGCGGTGCGCCACCAGACGGAGGTTGTGCGAATCGAGCAACTCTCGTTGGAGGCAGGGGCCGGCACCCAGACCGACTACCTGCGGGCGGAAGCTGATCTGGCCCGGGCACGTGCCTTGCTGGTGGAGGCGCGACATGCCGAGATCGCGGCCCGGGTCGAGCTCGCCAGAATCGTGGGCGAGCTCGGGCCCGACTGGCTTGCGTGGAATCTGGAGAATCCATGATGAGTAAGAGACTGCGGGTGGCGATCCCGATTCTGGTCGTGATCGTGGTCGCCCTGATACTCTGGCTTGCCGTCTTCAGGTCCGGTGACAGCGGCGCCATCGTAGCGTCGGGCACCGTGGAAGCAACGGAGGCGGACCTGGGCTTCCAGTTGGCGGGACGCATCGAGCGAGTCGCCGTACGGGAAGGTGACCGGGTCCGCGAAGGGCAGGAGCTGGCCTGGCTGGATCGCACCGAGCTACTGGCGCGCCGCCGCGCGGCTCTCGCCCAGGCTGAAGCCGCTCGCGCGATGCTGGCCGAGCTCGAGCGCGGCTTCCGCTCCGAGGAGGTCGCTCAAGGCCGTGCCGCCGTGCGCGCCGCCCAGCAGCGGATGAACGATGCGCTGCGCGACCTGGAGCGAACGCGCCGTCTTTACGACGGTGGCGCAGTGAGCGAGGAGCTCCTCGACAAGCACGAGACCGCCTACGAGCTGGCGAAAGCCGAATACGAGAGCACTGTGGAGCAGCTGCAGATCCTGGAGACAGGACCGCGCGAGGAGCGCATCGCCGCCCAGCGGGCCGCTTTGGAACAGGCCGAGGCGGTGGTGGCGCAGATCGATGCCGCCCTGGACTTCGCTGTCATCCGCGCGCCCTTCGGCGGTGTCATCACGGTACGCCACCGGGAGCCGGGCGAGACGGTGCCGGCTGGCGCGCCGGTGCTGACGCTGATGAACCCGAACGATCGCTGGGTCCGCATCTACGTTCGCGAGGATGAAGTGGGTCGGGTCGCACTCGGGCTGCCCGCGACCATCACCGGCGATGCCGATCCTGACCGCGAGTACGAGGGACGGGTCGTCTTCATCGCCAGCCAGGCGGAGTTCACCCCCCGCAACGTGCAGACGACAGAGGAGCGGGTGAAGCTGGTCTATCGGGTGAAGGTGCAGATCACCGGCGATCCATCCTTCGAGCTCAAGCCGGGGCTTGCCGCGGACGTGCGAATAGACACAGGGAGCGCGGAGTGACGATGGAGCCCGCCGTCTCCCTTCTGGGCCTGACACGCGACTTTGACGATTTGCGCGCCGTGGACGGCCTCACGTTCGACGTGACTCACGGCGAGCTATTCGGCATCGTGGGCCCGGACGGCGCGGGCAAGACGACGACGCTGCGGATGCTTGCCGGCGTTCTCCGTCCTACCTCGGGTGATGCCATGCTGGCGGGTGTGAGTGTTGCCCGGCACCCTGAAAGCGTGAAGCGCCACATCGCCTACATGTCCCAGCGCTTCGGTCTCTACACTGATCTCACCGTCCGTGAGAACCTGGAGTTCTACGCCGATCTCTATCGCGTGCCCCGAGCGGAGCGGCATGCGCGGCGGGAGCGGCTCTACGCATTTTCGGGTCTTGGCCCCTTTCAGGACCGTCTTGCCGGTCAGCTGTCGGGCGGCATGAAGCAGAAACTGGGGCTCTCCTGCGCGCTCGTTCACGAGCCGGAGATCATGCTTTTGGACGAGCCTACCTTCGGCGTCGACCCGATCTCGCGCCGTGATCTCTGGCTGATCGTCCACGAGATGGTGGCACGGAACGTTACGGTGATCGTCTCGACCGCCTACCTCGACGAGGCGGAGCGCTGCGATCGCGTCGTCGTGCTACACCAAGGTCGCGCCGTCGCGCTGGACACGCCCGACGCTTTGCAGGAGCGGCTCCATGCGAAGGTGCTGGCCGTGCGAACCGATCGACCTCGGGAAGCGCGCGAGCGCTTGCGGGGACATCCGGCCGTCCGTCAGGCCGTGCTCTTCGGCGATCTCCTCCACGTGACGCTGCGAGCGGGGGCGCAGGAATGGCCGGCCGTTCGCGCCGACCTGGCGGCGGCAGGTGTAGCCGTGCTCGCTGAAGAGATCGTCGAGGCCTCGCTGGAGGACGTGTTCATCGATCTGACGCGGCGAGGCGTGGTGGAAGGTGAGTAAAGCCGCCGAGGTATTCGAGCTCACCCGCAAGTTCGGCGACTTCACCGCCGTCGACCGAGTGGGTTTCACGGTGGAGGAGGGTGAGATCTTCGGCTTCCTCGGACCGAACGGGGCGGGGAAGACCACTACGATCAAGATGATGACCGGGCTACTGCGTCCAACCTCGGGATCGGCGCGTGTGGGGGGCTACGATGTCGTAGAGGAGGTAGAGCAGGTCAAGCTCAACATCGGCTACATGTCTCAGCTCTTCTCCCTCTACCCGGACCTTACTGCGCTGGAAAACATCCAGCTCTTTGCCGGGCTCTACGGGGTGAGTGGCCCACGCTTCGACGAGCGTCGCGACTGGGTGCTGGAGATGGCGGGGCTGACCGACTACAAGGACCGCCTTACCGGGGAGTTGCCACTGGGCTTCAAACAGCGCCTCGCCCTCGGCTGCGCCGTGCTCCACGAGCCGCCCATCCTGTTCCTTGATGAGCCGACCTCTGGGGTGGACCCGATCTCGCGCCGCAACTTCTGGGACCTGATCTACGGGTTCGCCGAGGCCGGTACCACGGTATTCGTCAGCACCCACTACATGGAGGAGGCGGAGTACTCCCACCGGCTCGCCGTTATGAACCGTGGGGTGCTCGTCGCGCTGGACCGGCCCTCCGCGTTGAAGGCCGAGGTTCGCGAACCCATCCTCGAGGTCCTCAGTGAGGATGCGCCCAGGGCCGTCGAGGCGCTCAGCGGTGGCCCGGGCATCATCGAGGTGACGATGTTCGGTCGAGCGATCCACGTCATGGTGGAGGACCAGACGACGGGCGAGCGGCAGATACCTCAGATCCTTGAGGCCGCCGGTCAGCAGGTGGGAGCGATTCGCCCCATCGAGCCGTCCCTTGAGGACGTGTTCGTCTGCCTGGTCAGACGTTCAGGCGGGACGGTGACGGGATGAGTGCGGCGCGCCTACTGGCCGTCAGCCGCAAGGAAGCCATCCAGCTCCGCCGCGACCTGCGAAGCCTGCTCCTGGCGTTTCTGCTGCCCATCTTCCTCATCATCTTCTTCGGCTATGCCATCACTTACGATGTGAAGAACATCGAGATGGCGGTCCTCGATCAAAGCAATAGCGAGGAGAGTCGCG
>CANPVY010000354.1 GCA_947581845.1 uncultured bacterium
CGGCGTCGCGCCGACCAACATCTCGTAGACGACGCAGGCCAGGCTGTAGACATCCGTTCGCGCGTCCAGCTCCGCGATCCCCATCGCCTGCTCGGGACTCATGTAGCCGGGTGTTCCCAGGGGGAACCCGCTGCGTGTCAGCGCCTCGCGACCCGCCGTGCTGACGGCCTTGGCGATGCCGAAGTCCGCCACGACCGCGTGACCCTCAGACAACAGGATGTTCTCCGGCTTGACGTCCCGATGGATGACATTGCGCCGGTGCGCATGATCGAGAGCCGCCGCAACCTGCTGCGTGATGCGGAGCACCAAGTCGAGCGGGATGGGCGAGTCGCCGTGCATACAGCGGCGCAGAGAACCGCCGGCCACATACGGCATCACGTAGTAGAGCAGGCCGTCGGCCTCGCCGGAATCGAGCAACGGGAGGATATGCGGATGATTGAGCTGGGCAGTGATCCGGATCTCGCGCAGGAAGCGATCCGACCCGACCGCCGCGGCCAACTCGGCACGCAGCACCTTGACCGCGACCTCCCGCTCATGCTTGAGATCACGCGCCAGATAGACGGTGGCCATCCCACCGCTACCGAGCTCGCGTTCGATCGCGTAGCGGTCGGCAAGTGCGGCTTTGACGCGATCCAGATCGTCCGGCATCGGCCACCAACATGTCCCCTTGCCGGCCGGACCGCCAGTCTGCGAGCGCCCGAGCGCCAGGCCTTGCCCGCCATCCGGATGGCTTGCGTGGATCCACGATGGCGTGCATGCTCAGCGCATGCGTGATGAGCGCAGCGCCGAGTTCATGCGGCTCCAGGAGGCGCTTGCCGGCCGCTACTCCCTGGAACGGGAACTCGGTCGGGGCGGCATGGGGATCGTCTACCTGGCCCGCGAGGTCAGCCTCGACCGGCCCGTCGCCCTGAAGATCCTGCCGCCCGAGCTCGCAGCGCAGCCAGCGGCCCGCGAACGCTTCCTCCACGAGGCGCGTACCGCTGCCAGGCTCTCTCACCCCAACATCGTCCCGATTTTCGCCGTCGACGAGGTGGATGAGCTCGTGCTCTTCGCCATGGCCTATATCGACGGTGAGACGCTCGGCCAGCGTATCCGTAGCCGCGGGCCGCGTCCACCTTCCGAGGCCGCCGGCATCCTGCGCCAGGTCGCCTGGGCGCTGGCCTACGCGCACGCCCAGGGCGTGATTCACCGGGACGTGAAACCCGACAACATCCTGCTCGAGTCCGGCAGTGGCCGAGCGCTGGTGGCGGATTTCGGCATCGCGAGCGTCGCCGAGACCACGGAAGCGAGCGGGCGACAGGTCTCGGGCACGGCCGAGTTCATGAGCCCGGAACAGGCGAAGGGGGAACCGATCGGGCCCGCCAGCGACACGTATTCCCTCGGTGTCGTCGGCTTCTACGCGCTCAGCGGGGTGTTCCCCTTCCAAGGGTCCACGACCGCGGCGATACTGGCCAAGCACATCAGTGAGGCACCGCCGACGGTGGCCTCGGTCGCGCAGGGTGTGCCCAGCAAGCTGGCCCGAACCATCGATCGGTGCCTGGCCAAGGACCCGGCCCAACGCTTCACGAACGACGAGGAACTCGCCGAGGCGCTCGGCCAGGTGGTCGACGAGCGTCGCGACCTGCCCGTGCCGCTGCGTGTCTTCGTGAAACGCCATGGGGGGATGGGAAGTGGTGGCGCGATCCTCTACCTCCTGGTGCTGGCGATGATCTCGGGGATCGCCAGCGATATCGCGCCGCTCGGGCTCGGGACCATCGCCGGCTGGGGCACCTTCATCGCCGGGCTGACCGTGGTTCCTGTTGCCATCGTGGTCAAGCGGCTGCGTCGGCTTCTCGCTTGTGGTTACGGCCAGGACGAGCTCGCCGTCGCGTTCAAAGCGGAGATCGATCGCTCCCGCGAGGAAGGCGCCTTCGAGTACGGGCACGGGCCGTCGCTCTACGAGCGGATCGTGCGGGCGGTGTCCGTCGCAGGCTTCAGCGTGGCGGCTCTCTCCGCTATCGCGCTGGCAGCCATCCCCGGCTTCGGCCCATACGGTCTCTGGGCAGCTTTCGGCTTCTCGCTGACAACAGGTCTCGGCGCGGGTATCCTCGCTATGATACGGTTGCAGCGACGCCGGGACATCAACAGCCAGCTGCGCAGCTGGTTCTGGAAGTCGCCACTAGGGCGCTGGTTCTTCCGGATCGCCGCTGCCGGCCTCAAGCGAATTCCCGACACAGGCTCACCGACCTACCGCCCTACGGAGATGGCAATCGGAATGGAGGCCGACCGTCTCTTCGATGAGCTGCCCCGCGCGCTGCGTCGGGCGTTCAGCGACCTGCCGGAGGTCGTGCGCAAGCTGGAAGTCGATGCCCGCAAGATGCGCCAGCGGATCGAGGAACTTGATACCATCCTTCCGCAAATACGCAGCGATCGGCCGCAAAGCCGTGCCCTGCGGGCTGCCCTGCCGCCCGCCGGCGCCGGGAATGTGGTCGAGCAGCATGGAAAGCTGGAGGAAGATCTGCGCGGTGCACGTGATGCCACGCAGCAACGCCTGGCCGATGCCGTCGCCGCACTGGAGACGATCCGACTGAGTCTGTTACGCATGCACGCGGGCACCGGCAGCGTCGAGAGCGTGACCGGCGACCTGGCGGCGGCGCGTGACGTAGCCGACGACATCGACCGCTTGCTCGACGCGCAGCAGGAAGTGGACACGCTGCTGAAAGAAGAGCAGCCGAGAGGACGTCTAGCTGAGCACAACTCGCCGTGATGGGCATTGAGAGCTTTGCCGCCGCGAGCGCCTTAGCGCGGATCTACTGGGATGTCGCGCCGATACTGGTCCGTGTCGGGCCGCTCGCGGTGCGCTGGTACGGTCTGGGCTGGTTTCTGGCGTTCGCCGTCGGGTATCTGATCGTACAGCGCATGTACCGGCAGGAGGGCAAGTCGGATGCGGATCTCGACCGCCTGCTCCTCTACATGGTGGGCGGCGCGATCATCGGGGCCCGCCTCGGCCACTTCCTGTTCTATCGCCCCGGATACATGCTGGAACATCCCCTGGAGGTGATCGCCATCTGGAGGGGATGGCGAGGACTGGCGAGCCACGGTGGTGCCCTCGGCATCATGATCGCGTTCTACTTCTACTCGCGGCGCCGACCGGACCAGCCCTACTTGTGGCTGCTGGACCGGGTCGCCGCGCCCACCGCCCTCGGCGGCTGCTTTATTCGCCTGGGGAATCTGATGAACTCGGAGATCCTGGGCGTTCCTACCGACGTGCCCTGGGCCTTTGTGTTTGCGCGCGTCGACTCGCTACCCCGACATCCGGCCCAGCTCTACGAGGCGAGCGCCTACTTCCTGATCTTCCTGCTGCTGCTCGGAGTCTACCGCAAGTTGAGGCCCAATATCCCGCACGGCCTGTTGGCCGGGCTGTTCCTGGTCACCGTGTTCGGCGCCCGCTTCCTGATCGAGTTCGTCAAGGAGCGCCACGCCGCCTATGCAGTGGCACTACCGCTGAGCGTCGGCCAGATGCTCAGCATTCCCCTGGTCCTCATCGGCGCCGTGCTCGTGGGACGCGCGCTGCTGGAAGCGCGACGTGAGTGACGGCCCCGCCCTCAACCTGGGTCCGGAAACGCGTGAACCCCGCTGGCAACTACCCAACGGGGTTCACGGTTTCTGACAGTACCTGCCAACCGGCAAGCTAGAACATGCTGCCTAGGGCCAGGGCGGCGGCGCGCCGGACGCCGGGATCCGGGTCGCCTCGCAGGAGCCGCGTCAGCGGTCCGACGGCGCGTGCGTCCTCGATCTCGCCCAGGGCCCAGGCGGCGGCCACGCGCACCGACGTCACATCGTCAACCAGCGACCGGAGCAGCGGATCCACCGCGGAACCGTCTTCGGCATAGCCGAGACCGACGGCGGCGAGCTGGCGCGTCCTGGCGCTGCGACTGGCGAGCGCCTCCAGCAGCACTTCCACAGCGCGCGGGTGGCGCGTGCGACCGAGCAGGCGTGCTGAGGTGCGACGCACACACGCGTCCGAATCCTCCAGACCCGCCCGCAGCGGCGCGATGACGCTCGGGTCGCTCGACGGGTGCGTCGCCCAGCGCAGCACATCCTCGTGATCGGGCACCGCGTCAGGCGCGCGGTTCAGGCCCCACCAGCCCCAACCGGAGCCCAATGAACGTACGATCATGTCGCAGGCGAGCGGGCTGGCGCCGCGGACACCAGCGAGGAAGCGCACGGCGAAGAGCGAGTCGGACTCCGCCATCTGGGCGGAAACCGCGCCAGCGGGCGAAAGATGCCAGAGCGCGCCTCCCAGCACAGCCACGAGAGCCGCGGCGCCAACCCACGGTATGCGTCGGAGGATCATCATTCTCTCCTACCCAGCGCCCGTGCCGCGGCCCTGCGGATCTCTGGGTCCTCGTCGTTCAGCGCCTCGACGAGCACCTGGTAGGCAGCCGGGTCATGGATCTCGGCGAGTGCCCGGATGACCAGGCGCCGCGTCTCGGCATCAGCGTCGGCGGCCCGGAAGACCTCGGCCAGTCCGGGCACGGCGGCCGGGTCCTCGATCTCGGCCAGCGCTCGCACCGCCAGGCGCCGGACTTGGATGTCTTCATCGCGTAACGCCTCGATCAGCGCCGGCGGCGCGGTTCGCAACTCGATCTCACCGAGGGCCCAGATCGCCCTGCGACGCACGTCAGATTCCGTATCCGCCAAGGCCGCGGCGAGCCCCGGGCCGGCCCTGGGATCCTCGATCTCACCGAGCGCCCAGGCTACCAGCTCGCGGACTCGCGCGTCGGAGTCACGCAGAGCCTCGAGCAGCGGATCGACGGCACGCGGATCCTCGATCTCGCCGAGCGCTCGCGCCACCCGCTGCCGCACCTCGACATCGGGGTCGCGCAGCAGACCGGCCAGGGGATCGACGGCACGCGGGTCCTCGATCTCGCCCAGCGCCCAGATGGCCAGGCCTCGGACCTCGGCGTCCTCATCGGCGAGCGCCGCGGCCAAAGCATCCACCCCACTGCCGTGCTCGATCTCGCCTAACGCCCAGGCCGCTTTCCTCCGCACAGCCACTTCGCTATCCGACGCCAGCACATCAGCCAGCGCCGGCACAGCCCGCGCATCCTCGATCTCGCCGAGCGCCCAGACCGCATACTCGCGGATCTCGGGATCGCTATCGCGCAAGGCCGAGCTCAACGGCTCGATCGCATCCGGCGATTCGATCTCACCCAACGCCTGGATCACGGCCAGGCGGACCTTCGCGTCGGAATCGCCGATGGCGGCGCCCAAAGGCTCGACGCCGCGTGGGTCCTCGATCTCACCCAGAGCATAGGCGGCCATCAGGCGCACGGCCGGCACCTCATCGCGCTGCAACGCCTCCCCCAGCGCCGGGACGGCGCGCGCATCCTCGATCTCGCCCAGCGCCCAGGCCGCCGCTTCACGGACCTCGGGATCGCTGTCCTCGCGCAGCGCCTGCATCAGCGCCTGCA
>CANPVY010000355.1 GCA_947581845.1 uncultured bacterium
ACACCGCCGTAGCCGAACTCGATATCCCAAGTTTCGGGGAGTCCCGGCTCAATCTCGATATCGTTCACCAGCCCGTAGCCGCCAACGCCGAGCACCAGCGTATGGTTGATGATCCAGCCGCCGCGGGCACCGACGAAGACGGCGAAGTCACCATCCACCTCACTGAACTTGACGACCGGGCCGCCGAATCCGCCCGAGTGGAAGCCCCGGCCCAGCAACGTCCGCTCCTGGGCCGCTGCGGACGAGGCGAGAGCCAAGAACAGCACGAGAAGAGAGGGTATCCGCTTCATCTTCAGGCCTCCCCGGAATGCGCGGCTATGCTTGCACCCGCCCCGCTGTATGCCGTTATGCAGCGCGCGTCGTGCGCCAGCGGAGCGGCGCTACCCGCCGCTACAGTGTGTCCCCGTCTTTCTTAGCGAGCTAGCGGTCGGTTGGCAACGGTGCGAGGTGTGGTCGTGTCCCCTCAGTCCGAGGCGGCCACCAGCGAGCTCACGTCCGGGAGACGGCCGCGATAGCCGAGAAACCGGGCCACGCGCTGTAGCGGCGGCCAGTCGACAGGATCGATGGAGTAGGCGACCCGCAGGTTCCCGAGGCCACCGCCAGGCGCTCCGATCATCGCCTGCAGGATGGCCTGGCTCTTCAGCGCGCCCACATCATCGCGGTAGCGACTGAACAGGCGATCGTACCCGAGAATCGCCTCCGAGTATCGGCCCGCTAGAGCCTGACGATCCGCCGCGACCCGCAGGCGCTCCCGTTCCGAGAGTCGCTCCCGATACCGCCAGGCCGTCTCCAGCGCCGCCCGGGCACGGGATCGCTGACCCGCGAGTGCATAGGCGTCGGCCAGTAGGCGGTGGGCCGAAGCGAAGGCCGAATCGTGCCGCACCGCCTGGGCCGCCGCCGCGATGGTCCGGCCGTAGCGGCCCCGACGTAGCTGTGCCCGTGCGCGCGCGTAGGCTCGCAGGGCCGGAAGTGACGGGGAGAGGACCGACGTCGCGCGCTTCGGCTCGGATACCGCGCCCATCCTCCCGAACAGCTGCCGCACACTCTCGTCAAGCGCCTCGAGGGTGCCTCGCTCATCCACCGGGGTGTCGACGCGGTACACCTCGGCGCCCGTCAGTTCGAGAACCGTGAGGGCGAGGTAACGGCTTCCCTCTTCCTCCACGAGTTCACCTGCGATCACGACCGCGGCACCGGCGGCTGCGGCCAGCTCGAGCGCCCGTGCTGTCGTCAGAGCGAAATTCCCGGCGCCTCGTCCCGCGAGTGCTCGCTCACGAGAAACGACGGCGAAGCGGCGAGCCTGGGCGAGCTCGGCCTCGATCAACAGCGCCAGAACCTGATCCAGACCACGCTCGGCAGCGGCCGGAACCGCCACGTCCGCCACCAGAACCCGCGCCCCCGTCTTCACCAATGGGCCTGCCAGCATCGCGTCCAGCTTGCGCACGGGCTCGGCGATGAAGCCGGGAAGCGGGAGCGAGATCTCAGGGACGATGAGCCTCGGACTCGAGAACCTGGGAACGGGTAGATCGGGGAGGGAGAACTCAGGCAGCGTCGGCCTGCGGATCGTCACCCTGGGAATGGACAACCTCGGCAACTCGATCTCCGGAGCTGTCGGGCGTGACAGGGAAGCGATGGTCGATCCCGCGCCCGCGCTGAGAGACGCCAGCATGTCCACCGCAAGTGGACCGGCGAGCAGAATCAGAACGGCCTGCACGAGTGCGAGGCAGGCGACGCGGGAGCGGCGCAACCAGGTTCGCCACGCCCAATTCAGCTCCAGGTGCACGACCCCGGCACGCCGGACACGCTGCGGCAGGCTGAGGACCCACAGCCAGCTCCCACTCATCGCTACGCAGGCTCGTACTCCGAGCTGCTTGACCCATAAGGCTCGCACCGCGACAGGCCGCCTGGCGCGCGCCACCTGCGGCCCACGCGCCTGGCTCGCTGGCTGGCACCGAGCCGCTGGTCGGCCACTCGCGCGAGTCTGCGCGAGCTCGCGAGCCCGCGCCTCGCGATGCGCACGCTGCGACGACGCAGTACCAGCCGTTGCCCGGCGATCTGGAGCCGGCAGGCGTGGGGTTGGTGCTGCTACGCAGCGGTGTAATTCCCGCACCGCCTGGCTGTCGGGCGCTGGCCGGCGGCGGGCCTGGAGCGTCCGCGAAACCCGACCCATCAATTCCCCACCCGCCTCGGCGGCCCAAAGGATCCATTCCCACGTATAGCGCGCCAAGGTGAGCGTGACTTCCGCCACCAGCTGACAGGTCAGTCTCAGTAGCGCGAAGAAATAACGCAGTGTGGCCCGGTACGTGGCGATCGCTCTCGGTGTGCTCAACCGCGCCCACGTCGTCTTGGCCAGGTACACGAACGCCGACTCGGTGAACAGCTCGGGGTTCGCTCGGCGCGGGACGCGGTACACCGTCGTCCTGATAGGGGACACGCCGGCTGACGACGACGCTAGCGACGATCCGGACGTGAGCCTGGGCATGGAATCGCCTCCGAGTCTACCAGTCGTTGAGTTGGCGGGAGCGGACTGGCGCGCCCCGGGAAATCTTCCGGCTCGATTCAGGTTACAGCTGTTGCTGAGGACAGCCTGACAATGCTACGCGCCACTTCCATGCCAATAAGTCGGCCAAGCGATGGCAACGACTTACGACGCTCGCTGCGAGTACCTGATCTGACTTTTTTGCAACGGCTGGAAAACTGTGCAACGATGGGTCGGCTTTGACACGCGGGGCGATTGGGACAGGCCTTGGCAGCTCTGACGCGTGTGAGTTCAGCGGCTGGAAGTTTCTGCGGTGGTGAAGGCTACCTGGCTAGAATGCACTAGCCGCCTGTCTCACGAGTTCGGCGTTGGAAGCGGTGCGCTTCATCACGCCGAGCAGCTCGGTCATCGCCTCGACCGCTGACGCCTGGGCCAGGCGGCGCCGGATGGCTTGCGATACCGAGAGCGCCTCCGCTGAGAGCAGGAGTTCCTCGCGGCGCGTCCCGCTGGCGTTGAGGTCGATGGCCGGGAAGATGCGACGGTCGGCCAGCTCGCGGCTCAGCACCAGCTCGCTGTTGCCGGTGCCCTTGAACTCCTCGAAGATCACATCATCCAT
>CANPVY010000356.1 GCA_947581845.1 uncultured bacterium
CCCTCTCCGAGCTTGAGGTCGACGCGGATGTGCGAGTGCAGCTGGGCGGGCAGGATGTGTCGTCGCGGCTCAGGGCTCTGGGGATCGCGCATGCCAGCAGTGATGCGCTGGGTGCGCGCGATCTCGAGCTGACCTTCGACACCGTCTCCTTCGATCTGATTCGCGCCTTCGTTCCGGGCCTGGCCGTGCGGGGACGGATCGCGGGAAACGCGCGGCTGGACGGCCGATTGGCGGAAGGGCTCGCCGTCTACTTCACGGTTGAGCAGCGCGATCGTAACCTGGTTCCGACGCGGCTGCGCGGGCGCGGTACTCTGCGAGCAGCGACTGGCGCGCCGCTACGCCTGAGCGCGCTTGCGTTCGCCGATCCGATCTCGCTCGCCACCCTGGCCGAATACTATCCCGAGATGCCGCTGCGAGGTGACTTCGCCGGCAACGTGCGGGTAACCGGCGCACTCGATGACCTCGACATTGAGGCTCACCTCGCGGGCTTGGGAGATTCGCTTCGCGTGCATGGCAACGTCGCATTGGCGACTGGTCCGCCGCAATATCGCGGTGAGATTCGGGGCTGGCGCGTGAAGCTGGCGGAGTTCCGGCAGGGCCTGCCGGAGTCGGATCTCGATTTCCGTATCGAGTTCGAGGGTCAGGGTGCCAAGCTCGGTGAACTCGAGGCCGCTGGACGTGCTGATCTCTTCGCCTCTTTCGTCGGCGGTGTGCGGTTCGATTCCGCGACAGCAGTGCTGCGGATCGCCGATGGTCATCTGCAGGTCGACACGGCGCTGGTGAGAGGCGAATTCGGTGAGCTGCATGCGTCCGGCGGGTTGAGCTTCATGCGCGAAGAGGCGGACAGCCTGCGGTTCGAGCTCAGTGCCGACAGCCTCGGCGGATTGACTCCCTGGCTGTTCCCCCTGCGGCTGCCCGCGGGGGCGGGCCTGGTGACCACCGCTGGCAGCGTACCGGCTGGCGACGCTGAAGCGGCGAGCATCGACGGGTCGGCCCGGGTTCGCGGCTGGCTTGTCCGTGGACCTGGGCGCGTCGCAGCGCACGGGAGTATCGCGGGCGAGCGCCTGACCTATGCCGAGTGGGCTGCAGACAGCCTTTGGATCGAGCGATTCGATGTCGGCGAGTACGACGGACACCTGCAAGTGGCGGGAGAGCTGTACGCGGAAGCTGCCAGCTTGGGCGAGCTGCAATTCGCGGATGTGCGTCTGAACGGGAGGCTGGCTGACAGTGTGGCGATCGTGGGATTCGAGATCGCCAAAGCAAACGCAGCAGCCGTGGGTCACGCGTGGGTGAGCCTAGGGGCGGAAACGCGCATGATCGGTCTCGACACTCTGACCTTGGAGCTCGGCACGGCGACTTGGGAGCTTGTCGAGCCGGCGCGGCTCCGGTTCCAGAAGTCTGGAGCCCTGGCCGTCGAGGCCCTTCACCTCAGAAGTGGGAGCAAGCGCATCGACGTAGACGGCTCGGTCGGCGTAGCGGGCCCGGTCGCACTCAGCGCTCAACTGGTGGGAGTGGATCTGGCCAACGCGGCCGCGCTGTGGCCCGACAGCCTGGCGGTCGCGGGGATGCTGAAGCTGAATGTGGAGCTCTCGGGCCGCGTAGGGAGCCCGGTCGTGCACGGCAGTATCGACGTCAGCAACGGGGCTCTGTTTGGCGTCTCCTTCTCGAGCTTGAGCGGTACGCTCGACTACGAGCAGAGTAACCTGGCTCTGGACGCGTCCGTATGGCAGGAGCCGAAACAGCTATTCCGCGTCCACGGCACGCTTCCCCTCGATCTGCAACTGCCGCAGTTCCAGCTGAATCTAGCCGAGCGACCGATCGATATGCGGTTGGCAGGAGACAGCATACCGCTGGCCGCGATCACGGTGTTCACGGACCAGATCAGCGATCTGCAGGGTCATGCCCAGGCCTCGATCCAACTCAGCGGTACGCCAGCTCACCCGAGTCTCGAAGGCCCTGTCACCCTCGTGGACGGCGCGTTCCGCATCGTGCGCACGGGCATTCGCTACGTAGGGCTGGGGGGCGAAGCGCAGTTCAGTGGCGACGTGTTGGTGCTGCGTGATGTCGCGTTCCGGGGTAGCGAGGGAGGAAGCGGCGTAGTCAGTGGCACGATCGGGCTGGCGGACCCGGGCAACCCCGAATTCGGCCTCGAGCTGGCAGCCGGGAACCTGCCGAGTTACAACCAGCTCGATGCGCGCTTGGTGCTTTCAGGCAGAGTCAGATTGGACGGCCCGTACGAGCAGCCGCAGATCTCGGGCAACCTGTCAGTCGTGAGCGGTGTGCTCTTCATCGAGGAGATCGGCCGACGGAGCCGAATCGTCAATCCGTTCGAGAGAGGGTTGCTCCTGATTGACACGACGCTGGCATTTGCGGGCGCGCGGCGGCGCGGGACCGGGAACCCTTTCCTGGAGTACCTGACGATCGATATCGGGGTCAGGGTCGAGCGGGACACGTGGTTGCGCTCGGCGGAGGCTAACGTCGAGATCGCCGGTGATCTGGCGGTGCGTATGCAGCCGGCACAGGGAGAGCTGCGGATCGATGGGACGCTGCGTGCCGTCCGCGGAGATTACCGGCTGTTCAACAAGCGATTCTCGGTTGTAGAGGGGACCGTCGAGTTCGTGGGCACGCCGGCGATGAACCCGAACTTGCGGATCGTTGCGCTGTACACCGTGCGCACGCAGAAACGCCCACTCGAAATCCGATTGGTGATCGGAGGGACGCTGGAAGACCCGACGCTGAGTTTGGAGAGTGATGCGCAGCCTCCGATCTCCGAGTCGGACTTGCTCTCCTACTTGCTGTTCGGCAGGCCATCCTACGAACTGACTCGGGCAAGTGAGGAAAGTAACCTGCTGGCCGACGTGACCTCGGGCGTTCCGCAGGCCTTCTTCGGTTACGCATTGGAATCATTGCTGGTCGGCGGGACGGGCATCGCCTACGTCGACGTCAGCCGGGTGCCGCAGACAGGTGTGGAAGACGAGTACGGCGGTGGGGTGGCGCCAGCACTGACGGCGACACAGGTCGAGGTCGGCTGGTACCTGGCGCCTACGATCTTCGTGAGCGTGGCCCAGCAATTGGTGGGGGTGGTGCGGCCCACAGTGCGTTTGGAGTGGAAGCTGGGTAAGAACGTCACGCTCCGCGGGATCACAGAACCGCGGTTCGGCCCCGAAGGGACGTTGCTGCAGGAGGGCTCGAGCACCGACCTGGAGCAGTCGATCGGCCTGTTCCTATTCTACGGCTGGGTCTACTGAGACCGCGACAGAGCCTGTTTGACTCCCTCTCTGCCACGGGCGCCGCTGGGCTGGATCGAACGGCCTGCTGTTGTGTACTTTGTCTCACTCAGTACCCTCTCTAGAAGGACAGGCGTGAAGGCATGCGGGTCTGCAGGCCGAGGCTAAAGGAGTAGTATGAGCAATTACGTGAAGATCTTCGGGCTGATGGCGGGTCTGACGGCCCTGGTGGTTGCGATCGCCTATTGGGCCGGAGGGCCAAACGCGATGTTGCCGGCTCTAGTGCTCGTGGGCCTGTTCAATCTCGGCATGTACTGGTTCAGCGACAGAGTGGTGCTGCGTGCTTACCGTGCACGCACCATCGAGCGCCAGGACAACCCTCAGCTGTACGAGATGGTGGACCGGCTGCGCCAGCGAGCTGGCCTGCCAATGCCCAGAGTGGCGATCGCTCCTAGCCGACAGCCGAACGCGTTCGCCACAGGTCGGAATCCCGAGCACGCGGTGGTCTGCTTTACCGCTGGCATCCTCGGGACTCTGGGAACTGAGGAGCTCGAGGGCGTCACTGCTCATGAGCTGGCGCATATTAAGAACAGGGATATGCTCACGAATACGCTGGCGGCGACGATGGCGGGGGCGGTGATGATGCTGGCGCGCCTCGCCTTCTTCTTCGGCGATCGGGATCGGAGTCCTGTAGCCGCGCTGGCCATGTTGATTCTGGCCCCGCTGGCGGCGCTA
>CANPVY010000357.1 GCA_947581845.1 uncultured bacterium
AAGCCGTATGGGACACGACGGCGGACATCGAGACACGCACTGTGGACATGCACGTGGGCCGACTGCGGGCGAAGCTGGGGTCCGCGGGCCAGCTGATCGAGACGGTCCGCGCATTCGGCTACCGCTTCCGCCCCGAGGACTGACGGCCCCCGTGCGCGCCCGGCTGTTTCTCAGCCTCGCCGGGCTGTCGGCCCTGGCCCTACTCGTCTATCTGCTGCTCGCCGACCGTGGCGTGCCGGCGCCAGCCGTCATTACCATCGCCATCAGCGTTGCGTTCGCCGCCTGGCTGGCACGGCATTTCACCGAGCCGCTGCGGCGCGCCGCAGGCTTCGCCCGAAATCTGACCCAGGGCGAGGTATCCCCGCGCCTCCCCGAGACCGCCGCTGGTGAAACGGGTGATCTATATCGCGCCTTGAATCGCCTGGCGGAGGACCATCGGCACAGGCTCGAGGAACGAGGCGCGGAGCGGACCGAAACCGAAGTCCTGCTCCGCGAGATGGGTGACGGCGTACTGGCGCTCGACCTATCCGGTCGGGTCGTGCGAGCCAACGCCGAGCTCTGCTCGGTGCTGGGCTCCAGCGAACCGCCGGAGGGCCGGGCCTTGGCCACCATCTTGCGCAACCCACAGCTCGTGAGTTTCCTGTCGCCCGCCGAGGTACCGGAACACGGTCGAACCGGCGAATTCGAGGTCTTCGGTCGCATCATGCTGGTGACCGCGCGGCGGTTGCCGGCGGCCGGCGTGGTGGCGGTGTTCTCGGACCTCACCGAGCTGCGCCGGCTGGACACGATACGCACCGAGTTCGTGGCGAACGCGTCGCACGAGCTGAAGACACCGCTCACGGCGATCCGCGGCTTCGCAGAGACGCTGCTGGATCTCGGTGTTCCCGACGCTGAGCGAAGCACTTTCGCCGAACGCATCGTCGAGCACGCGGACCGGATGACAGCGATCGTCGACGATCTGCTGACGCTGGCGCGGCTGGAGGATCCGCGCCGGGAGATCCATCGCCGGCCGGTTGCTGTAGTACCGCTCGTGGAACGAATTGTGGATGGCTTTTCGGCCCGGCTCGAGGCCGGCGCGATCACGACCACGGTGGAGGTCAGCCCTCGAGACCTCGAGTTGGAGGCCGACCCGGAGGGCCTTCGGCAAATACTCGAAAACCTCATCGACAACGCGATCCGGCATGCCAATCCGTCAACGATCGTCGTGCAGGCCGAGCAGCTGCCTTCGGGAGAGATCAAGCTCGGTGTGCAGGACGACGGGCGAGGCATACCCAGCTCTCAGCTCGAACGCATCTTCGAGCGGTTCTGCCGAGTTGACCCCAGCCGATCACGCGCTACGGGCGGAACGGGCCTGGGTCTCTCAATCGTGAAGCACTGGGCAGAAGCGATGGGCGGCCGTGCCGCGGCTGAAGGCGCAGTAGGCGAAGGAACACGAGTTCACGTCTTGCTGCCACCGCCGAGCCCAAAGGCCAACGAGCTCGCCCCCCAGGCCTGAGCGACTGCAAGTACCCCCGGATCGGTGCCCAGCCCTCCCCTTTCTTTGTGCCGGCGCAGGGATCACAACGGCCGGGCGAACTGATACAGGACTGTTACAGGAACCCCCATTGCCTGTGACACAGCCCAGGTAACGTAGGTGCGACTCCAGGCACATGGCACTGCCAGGTGCGACAGCACCTTAACCCAGAGGTAGAGGGGAATCATGCTCAAGCGACTACTTGGACTGGCGTTGACAGCGTACGCTCTGACAGCGACCGGCGCAGCCGCCCAGGTCGAACTGAAGTCCAAGGCAGCGGAGATCACACTGACGGGCCGCGTGCATCTCCAGTGGAACTCGACATCCGCGGATGAGGGCGACGAACTCTCCAACGAGTTCCTGATTCGGAGAGCCCGGCTCACGGCGGAACTGAAGATCAACGACGTGGTCAGCGGCAAGATCCAGCCCGACTACGGCGAGGGCGAGATCAGCTTGAAGGACGCCTACCTGCGACTGAGCTTCGACCCGGCTTTCCGGGTCAAGCTGGGCCAGTTCAAGCGGCCGTTCGACGTCTTCGAGTTGACCAGCTCCACGCAAATCTTGGTGATCGAGCGCGCCGGCGGAATCCGGGGCGTAGCGACATGCGCTGGCCCCGGTGGCATCTGCTCGTACAGCCGCTTCACGGAGAAGCTCGGGTACTCGGATCGAGACATCGGCGCGATGATCGACGGCAGATTCGGCGACGGCCAGTGGGGTTACATGGCCTCCGTAACGAACGGTGCGGGTGCCAACAATGAGGAGGAGAACGACGCCAAGTCGTATTCCGGTCGTCTCGAGTTCACTCCGCTCGAGGACCTGACGATCGCGGGCAACGTCGGAATTCATGACTACCCGAACGAGATCACGGAGAATGACGAGTACGCGCTGGCGTTTGGCGGGGATGTCGAGTGGGGTAACTACCGCGAGGGTCTGCATGTGCAGGCCGGGGTGACCGCCGGGGACAACTGGGGGAACCTGGACGAGTCCGGCGATCCGAGCGCGTTCGCCACGGCGCAGGGCATCCTCACTTACAAGGCCCCACTTTCCGACAATCCGTTTGTTGAGGCCATCGAGCCTCTGGCCCGCGTAAGCTGGGGCGAACCGGACACGGACGCGGAGGATGATGAGGGCTTGCTGTTCACGCCCGGCGTCGTCGTCTTCTTCAGCGGACGGAACAAGATCGCTCTGAACGTCGATATCTGGAGCCCGAGTCAGGGTGACACCGAGTACTCCGTCAAGGTGCAGTCGTATCTACACTTCTGAACAGAGTGATTCACCAGAGAGGAGCACGCAAACATGACTAGCTTGGCAAAGTGGATCAGCGGACTTGCCCTGCTTGCTTTGCTCGCCTTCTCGCTCAGTGCCTGCGGCGGTGAGCAGGGGCGCATCGAGCAGGAGTCCGGTCTGACCGGCGCCGTGCGGATCGACGGCTCCAGCACGGTGTTCCCGATCACGGAGGCCGTCGCCGAGGAATTCCAGAAAGAGCACCGGACGGTTCGCGTGACGGTCGGCATCTCGGGTTCGGGCGGCGGCTTCAAGAAGTTCTGTGCCGGGGAAACCGACATCTCCGACGCGTCGCGACAGATCAAGGAAGTCGAGCTGGAGATGTGCCAGGCCAACGGGATCGACCCCATCGAGATCGTCGTCGGCTACGACGGGCTCTCAGTGGTCGTGAATCCCGAGAACGACTTCGTCGACTGCCTCAGCGTAGACGAGCTGAAACGGGTTTGGGAGCCGGGCAGCACAGTGACGACCTGGCGCGACGTCCGTCCCGACTGGCCGGCCGAGGAGATCGTGCTCTATGGGCCGGGCACGGACTCCGGCACCTTCGATTACTTCACGGAGGCGATCGTGGGCGAGGAGGACGCCAGCCGTCCGGACTTCATGGCCAGCGAGGACGACAACGTGCTCGTGCAGGGCGTGACCGGCGATCGTTACTCGCTCGGCTACTTCGGCTACGCCTACTACGCCGAGAACACCGACAAGCTGAAGCTGGTCGCGGTTAATGGCGGCGCCGGCTGCGTGGCGCCAAACGCGGAGACGGTTCAGAGCGGCGAGTACACGCCACTCTCGCGCCCGCTGTTCATCTACGTGAAGCAGGACGCATTGGCGCGGCCCGCGGTGAATGCCTTTGTGCGCTACTACCTGACGCACGCCTCGGAGCTGGTACCGCAGGTCGGCTACGTGGCGCTGAGCGCGGACCGTTACCAGACGAGCCTGAGTCAGATCGACTAACAGGAGTTGCACAGGAACGCGGGGAGGCGGGCGAACGGCGTCGAGCCCGAGCGCCGCCCCCTCAGAACTGCTCCGGCTCTCCACGCACCAGCGTCACCACAGTCTCGACGTGCGCCGTCTGCGGAAACATGTCGAAGGCCTTGCAGGCCACTACCCTGAACCGTTGAGCGAGAGCTTTGAGGTCGCGGGCCAGCGTCGCCGGGTCACAGCTCACGTAGAGGATTCGCGGCGGC
>CANPVY010000358.1 GCA_947581845.1 uncultured bacterium
GCTCATGAGCTGGCGCATATCAAGAACAGGGATATGCTCACGAACACGCTGGCGGCGACGATGGCGGGGGCGGTGATGATGCTGGCGCGCCTCGCCTTCTTCTTCGGCGATCGGGATCGGAGTCCTGTAGCCGCGCTGGCCATGTTGATTCTGGCCCCGCTGGCGGCGCTATTGGTGCAGATGGCGATCAGCCGCCAGATGGAGTTCCGTGCCGATCGTGTCGGCGCAGGGATCGCAGGGACGCCGCGCGGGCTGGCCCGGGCGCTCTTGAGGCTCGAAGAGTCGGCACGGCGCATACCGATGGAGGTGAGCCCGTCGGCCGCTCACATCTGCATCGTGAATCCGTTGCGTCGCGGCACGCTGGTGGGGCTCTTCCGCACCCACCCAGCGACCGAAGAGAGGGTTGCCCGGCTGGAGGAGCTGGCGCGTGGAGTCCAGTGATCCGCTGGCCGATCCGCAGGCCGTGGCACGGCTGACCGGGAGGAGGGAGTCGTAGGTGCCTGAGCTGTTCGTGATCCAGAATCCCGCGGCCGGGATGCGCAGTCCGGAGCGCCTGCGCCGTCGGATCGAATCGGCGCTCGCGACTCGTGGTATCGCGTACGTGCACGAATACACGAAGGCGCCGGGTCACGGGACGGAGCTCGTCAGGCAGGCATTAGCTGATGGTTTCCAACGCGTTCTGGTGGTGGGGGGCGACGGCACGGCGCTGGAAGCGGTCTCCGTGCTCGCCGGCAGCGAGGCTACCCTGGCTCTGTTGCCGGTCGGGACCGGGAATCAGCTCGCGGCGAACCTTGGGGTGCCGAAGCGCTTGGGTCGCTCGATCGACGTGGCGCTGAACGGAGGCGTGCGGAGGATCGATGTCGGTGTGATCAATGGCCGGCCATTCTCCTCGATGGCTGGCGCCGGTTATGACGCGAAGGTGGTCGGACCTGAACCATACTTGAAGCGCCGGCTCGGCTACCTGGCCTACGTGCATGCTGCCACCGTCGCGGCCCTGTCACCCAAGCCGGTCACGCTACGGGTCAGCGTAGACGGTGAGCTACTGGTCGCACGGGGAATCGGTGTCGAGGTCGCCAACATGCCGGGGCTCACCGTGCCCGGGCTGCGGCACCTCATTTCCATCATTCCCGGCGCGCGCATGGACGATGGGAAACTGGACGGCTGCCTGCTGGCGGCAGAAACGACGCGGGATTGCTTCACGGCCCTGGGTTGCATCGTGACCCGCCGCTACGAGCGGAGCTCGAGTCTGCTCTACTTCAGTGGCCGCAAGATCACGGTCGAGGCGGATCCACCTCTGCCCGTGCAGGCGGACGGTGAGCAGCTCGGGATGACCCCGTTCACGGCGATGGTGTGGCCAGCGGCGCTGAGCGTGATGGTACCCTCCCGCTAGGGGATTGGAACTGACGCTATGCGCGATGAGTATCTGATCGTTCGCGGCGCTCGGGAGCACAACCTCAAAGACATCGACGTCCGCATCCCCCGCAACCGCCTGACTGTGATCACGGGGCTCTCCGGGTCCGGGAAGTCGAGCCTCGCCTTCGATACAATCTACGCAGAGGGCCAGCGCCGTTACGTCGAGTCCCTGTCCGCGTACGCCCGGCAGTTTCTCGGGCTGATGGAGAAACCTGACGTGGACTCGATTGAAGGCCTTTCGCCCGCCATCTCCATCGAGCAGAAGACAGCAGGCCGCAACCCGCGGTCGACGGTTGGTACGATCACCGAGATCTATGACTACCTCCGCTTGCTTTGGGCGCGCTGTGGCACGCCCCATTGCCCGTCGTGCTCGCGGCCGGTCCAGCGCCAGACACCGGAACAGGTCGCAGACGCGGTGCTTCAGTGGCCTGAGGGGATCCGGATTGAGGTGCTGGCACCGCTGGTGCGCGGCCGGAAGGGCGAGTTTCGGGAGCTGTTCGATCGTGCCCGCAGAGACGGCTTCGTGCGCGCGCGAGTCGACGGTGAAACCTGCGACCTGGACGACCCACCGAGACTGAATCGGCGCGTGGCTCACCAGATCGCGATCATCGTTGACCGGCTGACTGTACGCCGCGACGAGCGGGCGCGACTCACCGACTCGATCGAGGTCGCCCTACGCACCGCCGATGGCGTGGTTCAGGTGGATCGCTACGACGATGCAGGCGAGCCGGAGGCCCAGCTGTACAGCGAGCGCTATGCCTGCCCGGATTGCGGTATCAACCTGCCCGAACTCGAGCCGCGGCAGTTCTCATTCAACTCGCCCTACGGGGCGTGTCCCTCCTGTGGTGGACTGGGAACGCGCAAGGTCGCGAACCCCGATCTGATGCTCGCCGACGGCCGCCTCTCGCTGCTCGAGGGTGTGTTGATACCGTGGGGGTCACCGATCGGCTTTCTGCGACGTCGCGTCATCGAGCCGCTGGCTCGCAAGCACGCTGTCCATCCGAACACGCCCTGGAACGAGCTGCCCGAGGCTATGAGGGAGCAGATCCTCTTCGGCTCGGACGCGCTTGACTGGGAGGGGGCGGTCGAGCGCCTGGAGCGTCGCTACTACGAGACGGAAAGCGACAGGCTGCGCACGCGGCTTGCCGAGTTCATGTCGAACGCCATCTGCGCCGAGTGTGGCGGCAGCCGGCTGCGACGCGAAGCGCTGGCAGTGACCTTCGAAGGGAAATCGATCGGCGATATCGTCGAGATGACGGCCGAGCGGGCGCGGGAGTACATCGCAGATCTCGTAAGGTCCCGGGATGGCCGCGGCTCGCACTTCGATGACCCGGTGGCGGGGCCGATCCTCAAGCAGTTGCTCGAGCGTTTACAGTTCCTCGAAGACGTGGGCGTCGGCTACCTGACCCTGGGTCGTAGCGCTGAGAGCCTATCTGGTGGCGAGGCGCAGCGAATACGACTCGCCACGCAGATCGGCTCGAAACTGGTCGGCGTTCTCTACATCCTCGACGAGCCGTCAATCGGGCTGCACCAACGAGACAATGATCGGCTGCTGCGTACGCTCGAGTCGCTCCGCGATCTCGGCAACACCGTCATCGTCGTCGAACACGACGAGGCTACGATCCGTCGGGCCGACCACATCGTGGATCTGGGTCCGGGCGCCGGCCGCACAGGTGGCGACGTTGTGGTAGCGGGGACGCTGGCGGATGTGCTGGCGTGCTCGACCTCTCTGACTGGCGCGTATCTGGGCGGTGATTGCACGATCGACGTGCCCGAAGAGCGGCGCCAGGGTTCAGGCACGAGCATCTGGGTCCGGGGCGCCCGCCAGTACAACCTGCAGAACATCGATGTGGAGTTCCCCCTCGGGCGTTTCATCTGCGTCACGGGTGTGTCGGGCTCGGGGAAGTCGAGCTTGGTGGAGGAGACCCTCTATCGGGAGCTAGCGCGGCGGCTCTATCGGTCACGCCTGATACCAGGCGAGCACGCGGGTTTTGAGGGTCTGGAGTGGATCGACAAGGTGATCGATGTCGATCAGTCGCCGATCGGTCGGACGCCGCGCTCGAATCCGGCCACATACACAGGAGTCTTCACACCCGTACGTGAGCTCTTCGCGCAACTACCCGAGTCACGCATCCGCGGGTACACGCCTGGACGCTTCAGCTTCAATGTAAAGGGCGGTCGCTGTGAGGCGTGCCGCGGTGACGGGTTGGTGAAAATCGAGATGCACTTCCTGCCCGATGTGTATGTGCCGTGCGAGGTCTGTCGGGGACGACGCTACAATCGCGAGACACTCGAGGTGTTCTACAAGGGGAAGAACATCGCGGACGTGCTGGCGATGACCGTTGATGAAGCCCTGGAGTTCTTCCAGCCGATCCCGACCATAAGACGGAAGCTACAGACACTCCAGGACGTGGGTTTAGGCTACATCACGCTGGGGCAAAGCTCGACGACGCTATCGGGTGGCGAAGCACAGCGCGTCAAGCTCGCGACCGAGCTGTCAAAAGTACAGACCGGGAGGACCCTCTATATCTTGGACGAGCCGACGACAGGTCTGCACTTCGAGGACATCCGCATGCTGCTGCACGTGCTCCAACGACTCGTCGACCGGGGCAATACTGTGGTCGTGATCGAACATCAGCTCGACGTCATAAAGACAGCGGATTGGATCATCGATCTGGGACCGGAGGGCGGCGACCGGGGTGGTGAGGTTGTGGCGGCTGGGACGCCGGAGGAAGTTGCCGAGGTGGAGGGTTGTTTCACCGGCGAATTCCTTCGGCCGCTGCTAATCCGGCAGAGGCGAAAGCGACGGGGGGGCAAGCATGTCCGAAGCGGAGCATCGCCGTGAACCGAGGCACCTGTTGCGCCCGTTCGAAGCCTGGGCACTTCCGCGGCTTGCCGCCAGCTTGCCGAGATGGGTCCTGCCAGATCACCTCACTATCGTCGGGGTAACGTCGGCGGTAGCGATTGGCATCTGCTACGGACTTTCCGGACAGGGGACGGGCTACCTGTGGACGGCTAACGTTCTCTGGGTGGTGAACTGGTTCGGTGACAGCTTGGACGGGACAGTGGCGCGTGTGAGGCACATCGAGCGACCGCGCTACGGCTACTATCTCGATCACGTCACGGACATGTTCGCTGCCGCATTCGTTTGCGTCGGACTCGGCCTCTCACCGTACCTCCTGCTGTCGGTCGCATTGGCGATGCTGATTGCCTACTACATGATGTCGATCAACGTCTACCTCGAGACTCATGTCATGGGCGTCTTCCAGTTCGGATACGACCTGATCGGGCCTACAGAGGTGCGCGTCATCCTGATTCTGGCCGGCAGTGCGCTGGCGCTCGGCTTCGAGCCGGTGATCGAGCTGAGGAACGTGACTTTCGGCGCGCTAGATCTGCTGGGCCTGGTGGGCATCCTTACAATGATCACTCTGCTCGGTCGCCGCATCGTCGGCAACCTGGCCGAGCTGGCACGAGTCGAGCCGCCCAACGTGGTGAGGGCGCCGGGATCCTCAGACTCCTCTAAGGCGGGTGAATGATGCCGATCTTCGACTCACTGCTCGAAGAGACGCTCGAAGCCTGGTCAGATGTGCGGCACGGCCTCATCGAGGAGGTGGAGAACATCCCGCACGACCGGTTCGATTTCCGGCCGACAGCAGAGACCCGCAGTGTGAGGGAGCTGATCCAGCACGTGCTGGAAGTCGCCCTGATGATGACCGGCGAACTGACCCGTCCAGACACCGACTTCCACCGTGCGCCATGGCTGGAACTGCTTGACCACTATGCCGGACACGTGAAGCACGCCCGGAGGAAGACCGAGCTGATCGACCTGCTGCGTTCGTCGTTCGAGGAAGCCGAGCAGAGCTTCCGATCTGCCGGCGAGCTGGCGATGCTTCAGCTTATCACGCGCTTCGACGGGGAACAGGGAACCAAGTTGGCGTGGTTGAATCACGGAATCGCCCAGGAGATGTACCACAGGGGTCAGCTGGTGCTCTACGCGCGGCTCATGGGGATCGAGCCTGTCCTGACTCGAAGAATAAGAGAATCGTCGGGTGCGCAGGACTGAGCGGGAGAATGACCATGTTGCTTTGCACCGCGGGCGATCTCAGGGCATGAGCGCCATACCGGAGAACCTCAGTTCCGCCCTGCCCAAGCGGTACCAGCTGGAGCGCCTGCTTGGTCGCGGTGGCATAGCTACCGTCTACCTGGCCGATGACCTCAGGCACGGCGCGGGCGCTGTTCTCGGCGGAGCGG
>CANPVY010000359.1 GCA_947581845.1 uncultured bacterium
ATACAGGTGTAGAATGATAGCTCTCACGGTGCCCCGATCGGCAGGCGGGCCAGGCTGGCGAGTCCGCGCCTCGCGCCGCCTCGCTGTCTTCGCCCTGGCCTGGTTGAGCCTCGTGGCTACGGTCACGCCACTGGCGGCCCAGTACGTCCCGTTCGGGAAGAACAAGGTCCAGTACACTTCCTTCAGCTGGCAGATCCTGTCCGGGCCGCACGTGGACGTCTACTACTACCCGGAGGAGGAGAGGCTCGCACAGATCGCGCTCAGCTATGCGGAGGAGAGCTTCGACTCGCTGACCGGCCTGTTCCGGCATCGACCCTTCGAGCGCGTTCCACTGATCATCTACTCGTCGCATCAGCACTTCCAGCAGACGAACGTGTATTCGGGCTTTCTGCCGGAAGGGGTAGCCGGCTTCACCGAGTATCTGAAGCGCCGCATCGCCCTGCCGTTCAACGGCAGTTACAAGGATTTCCAGCACACGATTCGCCACGAGCTGGTCCATTTCTTCCAGCTCTCGAAGCTGACCCGCGTGCTCAATCAGTATCCGCGCTACCGGGTGCTGCCTGTCCCGCTCTGGTGGTCCGAAGGACTCGCCGAGCGCTGGAGCTCGGAGCAAGACTCGGACGACGAAATGTTCATTCGCGACCTGGTGCTGAACGGGACACTCCCGTCGCTCCCGTCGCTTACCTACCATTACGGCTTCATCGCCTACCCGCTCGGTGGTCAGATCCACCAGTACCTGGGTGAGCGGTTCGGTTACGGCAGGGTCGCCGATCTGTACGAGGACCTCTGGAAGCACTCCAACTTCGAGGAAGCCTTCGAGGCCGTTTACGGCATCTCGCTGGAGGAGCTCGATCGCGACTGGCGCTACGAGCTCGAGCGCAAGTACTTCCCGCTCTATGCCGACCGCTCGCCGATCGCGGTTGACGCGCGACCGCTGCTCAAGGACGCCCTGCCGACCTTCAAGCCTGCCGTCCACAGTAACGGTGACGGGGCGCCAGCCGAGATCCTGTTCATGTCGCCCCGTACCGGCTACACCACGATCTACCGTATGCCGCTCGACGGCGGTGATGACGACGTTGAGCCGGTGGTTCAGGGCGATCGCTCGGAGCAGTTCGAGTCGCTCCACTTCTTCAGCTCGCGACTCGATGTGTCTGCGCAGGGTCAGCTGGTCTTCGTGTCGAAGTACCTCGAGCAAGACGCGATCCATATCTGGGATCTCGAGCGGCGGAGGATCGTGGGGCGCTATCAGTTCCCCGAGCTGATGGCGCTCTCCTCACCCGCCTGGTCCCCGGACGGGCGCAAGGTGGTGTTCACCGCGCTGAGCGTGCACGGGCCCTCAGATGTCTATATCCTCGACTTCGATTCGCAGGAGCACTATCCGGTCACGCAGGATCACTATCTGGAGAGCGATCCCGATTGGTCGCCGGATGGCCGCTACATCGTCTTTTCGTCTGATCGCACCTCCTCTGGCTCGCAGGGCCATCAGAACCTGTTCCTCTATGATGTGGAGACCGCGGAGGTTCGTTACCTGACCTACGGGCCGTGGAAAGATATCGGTCCGCGCTGGTCGCCTGATGGCGAGTGGATCGTCTTCAGCTCGGATCGCGAGGGCAACTACGACCTCTATCTCGTCGATCGTGAAGGACGGGGCGGTCGGCTGACCAGCTATACGGGCGGTTGCTTCGACGCGGACTGGCTGCCCGATGCCAGTGGGGTGGTGTTCAGCGGCTACGAGAAAGGCACCTTCAACGTCTATCACAAGGGTGTAAGCTTCTCCGCTGGCGAACCGGATGCCCAGCTGGCATCTGTGTTCCCTCCGCCGCCGGAAGTCGAGCAGGGATGGCCGTGGGACGGTGTGGACCACCCGGTCGTCGCGGCCGCCGCCTCCAGACCCTACAAGACGAGGTTCGACCTCGATATCGCGGCGGGCGAGGCGGCGTTCGCGCCGGGCTTCGGCTCGGCCGGCGGCGCGCAGTTCCTGGCTAGCGACATGCTCGGCGACCACTTCCTGTACTTGGCAGTCGTTACGCAGAACTTCGGCGGCCTGAACAACGTCTTCGACGCGTTCACGGGGCAGGTGATGTACCTGAACCTCGCTCACCGCGTGAACTGGGGGGTAGGAGCTTTCCGATACGACGGCCGCTTCGTCGATCGATCATACACGGCCGCGTTCCGGGAGAAAACCTACGGTGGTTTCTTCGTGGCGAGCTATCCGTTCTCCAAGTTCCGGCGCCTGGAGGTCCAGACGTCACTCGAGTACTCGGATCGTGTGGACACGCAAAGTTTCCTTCGCTTCGAACCCGCCCTGGCCTTCGAAGACGATCTCTCACGGACCCGCAAAGGGCTGATTACGACCAATCTCGTCTCCTACGTCAAGGACAACACGCTCTGGCTGCCCACCGGGCCGATCGATGGGATGCGCTGGAATCTGACTGCCGGCCTGGTTACCGACCTGACGGCGGCCCGAGCTGAGAACTACCAGTTCATTCTCGACTTCCGACGCTACTTCCGCACTTCGCTGCTGAGTGCGCTCGCGGTCCGCCTGTTCGGCTACTACAGCGACGGCGCGATCCCGGAACGGATCGCGATCGGCGGTCCCTATACGCTCCGGCTCTATCCGTTTTTCGGGTTCGTCGGCAGCCGGGTCTGGATGGTAAACACCGAGTGGCGTTTCCCGATCTTGCACGGCATCGCCCTCGCGTTCCCCTTCGGGACCGTCAGGTTCCCGGGCATTCAGGGCGGCCTGTTCGTGGATGCGGGTGAGATCTGGCTGGAAGGCCGCTCGCCGCAGGGCGTTTGGGGCAGCTACGGGTTGGGTCTGCGCATGCCGATCCTCTACCCGCTCGTGCTCAGACTCGATATCGGCAGACGCTTCAAGTGGGGCGACCTGCCCACCTACGCATTCGAGGACTTCTACGGAACCGACGTGGACTTCTTCTTCGGCCTCAACTTCTGAGGCAGCGCGCACCCGTGCCCCAGCTTGCTTGACGCTTACCGTGGTGCCCGGTATCTTCGCCTGCAATTTGAGAGCGGTCATAGTCGTCGTCACACTTGCCGCGGCCGCCATCGCCTGTGCCGGGCGGCTGCCCGACCCGGTGCCTGTCCCGCAGCCCGCCGCGCTGGCACAGCGGTTGCACGCGGCAGGCACGCCGGACCAGCCTCAGCTCATCGTATTCAAGTGGCGCTATCGCGGCCGTGAGGGGCGGTTCTCCGGCGAAGGCGCGGTCCGGGTCAACCCGCCGGATAGCGTGAGGCTGGATCTGTTGGGGCCGGGTTGGTCGGGGGTCCAGAGCGCAGTGCTGCTCGGCGAAAGGGTCCACTACGTCGGTGAGCAGCGGATCCAACTTCCGCCACCCACCTTCATGTGGACGGTGCTGGGCGTGTTCCGGCCGCCTGCCGGCATCGCGCCGCAGGGTACGCGCCGCGGCGAGCGTCTTCGGCTTGCCTACCCGCTGTCGGCGCGGGAGACGCTCGCCTTCGAGTTCGAGGGTGAGCGGCTCGTTGAAGCGATGCTCGAGGTGGGTGGCGACGTGGTCCAGCGCATCGATCTCAAGCTACCTGGCCGCGCCGACGCAACCGTGGACCGCTGGGTTTGGCCTGCTGAGGCCCGCTTCCGCGACTTGGGGGAGTTCCATGAGGTCAAGATCGAGGTCACGCAGATTCGTGAGCATCCTCCGTTCGAACGCCGGATATTCCGGGTGGCCGCTCGCGACTCTCTGTAGTCTGTTCGTCAGCGGCTGTCTCTACAGCTTCACAGGTGGCGGTGGCCTGCCCGGCCACATCAAGTCGCTCGCCATCCTGCCGCTTGACAACCAGACGACTCAGTTCACGCTCACTCAGGAGCTGACACAGGCGCTGACCGATGATGTGCCCGGTCGACTCGGTGTGAAGCCGGCGGACGAGGCGAGCGCCGACGCCGTACTCCGTGGCACGATCGTCCGCTATAGCGACGATGCTATCATCTACCAGAGCCAGCGCGACCTCGAGCGCGACGTCACGGCCCCGGTCATCTCCCAGAGGCGCGTCACCATCGCAATCTCGGTCGAGATCTAC
>CANPVY010000360.1 GCA_947581845.1 uncultured bacterium
GATGGCTGAACAGCGTGTTGGGCGACCAGGAGGTGTTGAAGTAGTCCTCGGTACCGGTGCCGTGCAGTGAAGGCGGCCAGGGCTCACCGTCGATGAAGATCATGTCGTCGCCCTCGCCGTACCACATCGGGCTCGGCGAGTGGACGTAGTAGTTGACGCCCACGAAATGGCCTTTGCCTTCGATGTCGGCGACGAGGTAGTTGTCGGATCCGGTCGTGTTCTTACCCTGCGGTCCAAGCAGGGACCACTCGTTCTCGCCGTCGGGCAGCGCCTCGGTCAGCTCGTGGTTGTACCAGGCATGAAAGCGGCCCATGTCTTCGGATAGCGCGTCGAACTCGACGTAGTCGATGTAGTAGTAGAACGCATTGATCTCGCGGCCCGTATCGTTCTCGATCTCGATACGGGCGCCGTCGCCGAACGGCATGACGAAGTAGCTGACCAGCGCGCGTCCGTCGCGCGGTCCGGCGGCGAGTGGCAGCGAGGCGAAGTTGTAGCTCTCGTCCCAGCCCTGGCCGAAGAACGGGCCGATCGGTGATTCGACACTGGGCGCTTCGTTGCCGTCCCAATACATACGCAGGATGATGTCGTTGCGGCTGAGGGCCGGTGGGGGCGGGGCGATGGTGATCCAGATGTGGTTGATGATACCGGCGCCCTCGACCTCGAATAGCGTACGCCGCTCGCCATCCGGGATGCTCTCGAAGCGATCGTTGTTGCCACCGCTGCGATCGAAGCTGCTGATGCGCTTGCTGCGGACGTCGTCTTTGACGCGCGCCAGATCGAACAGCGTGCCATCTACTCCCTGTGCGCGTGCCGGCGCCGGCGCGAGAACGCAAGCGGCGAGCAGGCCAATGGCGAGGTGCTGGTTCATGGCCCTATCCTCCCTTCGCGTAGGTAATCTGCTGGTGAATAGCCGTAGGTAATCTGCTGGTGACGGGAGGCTAACCGCCACCGGAGGCGAAGCGGTTCCGACTCGGCGTCGGAGTGGAGCGGGATCTGCAAGTCCTCCGGGCCGGTCGACGTGCTCGGTTAACGGGTCATTTGGCGGAAGGCGGCGAGAAACACCTTCCGCATCTTGACGCCCTGGACTTCACCGGAAACCGCATCCAGCGCCTTGAAGTTGTAAGAGCCGCGTTTCTTGAAGTAGGCGACCCAAAACGGGTAGTGCACCCTCTCCGGCTCAGAGATCTCCTGTAGCGACACCGTGCGTTTGTTGCGGAGCCCGTGCTCGAGCAGGATCCAGCGGTACTCCTCCATGGCGGTCTCTCGTGCTACACTCGGAGACTGCAGGAAGTCACAGGCTGCGCCATCGCATCCTGGTTTTCGGACAAGCGTGTCTCCGATGAAGAACACCGTGGTGCCCAGAACCGCGTCGATAGCAACGCCGACTGTCTGCGTGCCGCCGCCCTGAGACAACGTGATATCGAAGAAGTAGTAGGGCAGGTAGATAAGCTCAACGCGCGTCGGTTGGATGGGTCTACTCCATAGCCTGGCTGGAAACGAGCTCGCTGCCGCGGAGAGGCTGGCCGTCGCCTGCTCCTTGGATAAGGTTGGGGGAACACTAACGCGTGCGTCGCTCAAGGTCCCGCACCTTTCTCGCGGCGATCGGCCCTTCCCTTGAGGAGGCAGGCGATCCCGATCCCGAACAGCAGCGAGCCCGCAATGAGATTGGTGACGATACCTCGCACTGCTGGCACCTCTGGTGTTCCTCTGACGAAGAACGTGGCCACCAGGACGACGAGGCCGAACAAGGACCAGAACACGCCGAGGATCGTGAATGGCTCAAGAGTCTTCTTGTGCTCCATCTCAGTCTCCCGCTTTGTTCAGAACGTCAGGTAGAGCAGGAACTGAATTGCCATCAGCACGGACGCCCACACTCTGAGGTCCCGCCACCGGTGATTGTCCGGTGCTTCGCTGTATATGTAGCTCCGGGGTCGACGCCATGCCCACACCGCGATCCCGAAGAAGAACACCGCCGCGATCACCTTGCCCCACCAGAGCGGCAAGCCGGTCAGCCAGTCACCCATGTCACTCACCTCCCTGGGCGCGCCGTGAGATGACGTCCTGGATCTCGTCGTCCTTCATGACAAGTCCGTAGACGAGACCCTCGAGCTTGGAGGTCGGTTCCGGCCTGGTCAGGAGGCTGACGACGACGGTCACCACCAGCGCGCCGACGAACGACCACCAGGCGACGTAGAGGAAGCTCCAGCCGGCGGCGAAGAACAGCGTGCTCGATATTGCGACGCCGGCCAACAGACCGAACAGGCCGCCCCACTGGGTGGCCCGACGCCAGCCGATGCCCAGCAGCGTGATGGCGAACGTCGGACCCTGAAAGACCGACAGCAGGCTCTGCATAGCGACGTAGATGCCGGGGAACTGCTTCGTCACCGGGGCGAAGGCGATGGCCCACAGCACGAACACGAAAGTCAGTACGCGACCTACGTTCAGGTAGTGCCGATCCGATGCGTTCTTGACGAAGAACCGTTGGTAGATGTCTCGGGTCCACACCGTCGCGGCTGAGTTCAGGGTCGAGTCGACGCTGGAGATCAGAGCCGCCATGAACGCCGCGAACACCAAACCGGCGAGCCCGGCGGGCAGGAGATTGCGGATGAGCCAGGGGAAAGCGCGGTCCATGTCTGGACCGACGAGGTTGGGATTCAGCGACAGCGCCAGCAGCCCTGGCAACACGACGAGAACGGGAATGAACATCTTGGGGAATGCGGCGAACAGCATGCCCGCCTTGGCATCCCACTCACTGCGTGCTCCGAGCGTGCGCTGGATGATCGCCTGGTGACAGCACCACCAGGCGGGCGACAGCACGAACGCGAGACCCAAGATCATGCCGAGCCACGGTATCACCGGGTCGTCGAGCGGCAAGAACAGGTTGAAGTGGTTCGGGTGCGTCGGCGTGATGCTCGCCACCAACCCGGACCAGCCACCGACGGTCCAGAGGCCCAACACAGTGAGCGCGACGCCGCCGATGAACATCACGAGGAGCTGCACGACGTCGGTCATGGCGACGGCGGCCAGGCCTCCGGTGATCGTGTAGATCCCAACGATGGCTGCTGTCACGAGGAGGCTCACCCATATGGGGATACCGAGGTACTCGTTGAGCATCAAGCCGGCGGCCCAGAAGAACACGCCGAGCACGCAGGCGAGGAAGGCTCCCCACAGCAGCGCCTCGATGACTCGGACGGCCAGGTTGTAGCGCCGACCGAGGAACTCGGGCACGGTGTAGACGCCAGCCTTCCAATAATAGGGGACGAACAGCAAGGCGGAGAGCACCATCGCCGGTATGGCGCCGATCCACTCGTAGTTTGCCTGGGCGATTCCGAAGCGATAGGCGCCGCCGGCCGCGCCCATGTAGTCGTAGGCGCCGATGTTGGTCCCAATGATGGACATGCTGATGACCCACCACGGCAGCATGCGCCCGGCGAGGAAGTAGTCCTCTTCCGTTTTCACGTACTTCCTGAAATACATGCCGAAGATGGGGATCGCGACGAGATATGCGACAACGATGAACAGGTCGATTCCGCCGATGGTCACTTCGACCTCCCGACTATGCGCTTGCGGACCGGCCGCGGGCTTCGAAACCCTCACGAAGTTGCCCGGAGCGATTCTAAGAGCGACCTAGACTCCTCGCAATTGGCCGACGGAGTGCCCGGTGAAGCACCGGTTCAGAGATACGGCGTGCGAGGCGGACATGGTCCATGAGTCGGGCCAGTTCGGACAGCGTGCCATCTGCTCCCTGTGCCTGGGCAATAGCCGGCGTGAGAAAGCAGGCGGCCAGCAGGCCAGTAGCGAGGTGCTTGTTCATGGCTCTGTCCTCGCTTAGCGTAGGGAATCCGCTGGTGAATAGCCG
>CANPVY010000361.1 GCA_947581845.1 uncultured bacterium
GCGTCCCCTCCACCACAGCTCCAATCGGCGTTTGCGTCCCCGCCGCCTCCAGGAACATCTGCGGCGGGACACCCGCGCTCTCCACCTCGATCACCCCGCCCTCATCGGCTAACCAGAAGTGCAGCTCGCGGGTCTCGGCGTTCCAGGTCACGCTCCCGGGCACCACCATGCCACCCAGCCGCACCGACGTGCCATAGGCGGCGGCGCCCTCGGCCAGAAGCTCGGTCGGAGTCCAGAAGTAGACGAGGCTACGGCCCAGTCCGCCGAAAGCGAAGTAGCCAAAAACGACCAGCACCAGCACGACACCCCCCGCCAGTGTGAGCTTCTTGTTCACAGCCGACCCACCTGTTCCGTTTGCCCGAGCGGCGAACCCCGATTCTCAGAATGTACCGGCCCCAGGCCGATCCGTCAGCCGATTCCTGTAGACCACTGCTGTCGAGAGCCGCTATAACTTACAAGTATCCGGCATTCAGGCTATAGGTGCCCGTCTGGGCAGTCTGCCCGCCTCGGGCCGCCAAAAGACCGGCCAGCCGTCCAGGCGCCGTCCTCGACGGAAGCTGCATTTTAGGAAAAATCTGTCGTAGCTGTGAAAAGTTTGCCTAATTCCGGGCCGCCGCCGAGCAGGGCGCTTGAGAACCAAGTTATTGTCATGTATGGACTTACGCGGATCGGCAGGGTTTGGGAACGGCCCTTGCACTTTGCAAGAGGCCGAAGGACGGAGTCTCGAGCGTCTTAGCCGGACAGGGAAAACGGCGGGGGAGGGCGACTCAGGGGCTCCGTTCTTTATTGAGGCAGTTTCTTCCGGCCCGTTCTGTTGCTGCTGGCCCCATACGGAGTCAGCCCCACGTTGGAAGAAGCCCTCTGCGCAACGCACATTCTCGCCTCAGCGAACGTCCCGTGGGCCCGGGGCGTTCGCTTTTTTCAGCCCAGACGCGCCCCTTTCCAACCGCCCGTTTGGTCACCACTAGTTGAGTGTGCGCACGGCAGGGCACCCCCCAACTCTGCGAGTCGGTGAGGCCAGGTGATAAACGCTGCACAGCTCAGGAGCCAGCCGCCGCGTGTGCTTCTCAGCGGCCGGCCGGGGTGTGGCAAGACGACGGTGATCCGGCGCGCCGTCGAGCTGATCGGGGCGAGCCGCTGCGTCGGGTTCTACACCGAGGAGCTGCGTGAGCGGGGGCAGCGCATCGGGTTCGACGTCGTGATGGTCGATGGCCAGCGGGCACCGCTGGCGCGAGTGGGGGCGGCGGGGCCGCGAGTGAGCCGCTACGGTGTGGACGTGCGCAGCTTCGAAGACCTCGCAGTGGCGCGCCTCGAATCAGCGCTGCGAGGCCGTGTGGCCCGTGTACTGGTGGTGGATGAGATCGGCAAGATGGAGCTATTCAGTGGGCGCTTTTGCGAGGTGCTGGAGCGCATCTTCGCGCCAGGCGCGCCGTGGGCACTGTTGGGTACGATCCTGGCGGGGCACCACCCTCGAGCCGAGGGGCTCAAGCACCGGCCGGACGTGAGCATCGTGGAGGTCACACGGGCGAACCGCGATCGGCTTGCTGCGGATCTGAGTCGGAGTTTCGGCGAGTACTTGCGACGGGCCGGCTAATCCACTTGCCCGAGCCGGTGAGTCAGAACAGCTCCACCCAGGCCCTCCGGGGCAGCAGCCGCGGGCGGGTGAGGCTGGAGAGTCGCAGGGCGCGCATGACCGCGCAACGACTGTAGTAGACCCGGGGTTTCACATTCACCATCTCGAGGTCTTCAGCCACGAACGCAGCGCCGTACAGATTCCCCATCCCGTCGAACTCCAGGTCATCTTTAGTCAAGATGATGCCGTAGAAGTCGAAGGGCCCACTGAACCTCGCATCGGAGTCGTTGTCAACGCTGCCGCCTACGAGCAGTATTCCCTGAGCGCTGCCTGCACCGACCAACCTGAGGTTCCCCGTGACGTGGACGATAGGGAAGTAGTTGAAGCAGGGATGGCTCGGATCCTCGGGCGCCCCCCAGTTGTCCGGGTCGTCGCGATTGCACTCGCCATTCGCTGTGACGCTGGGTCGGGACCCGGCGAAGCTCATGGTGTTGCCAACGCCGACATCGAAGACCAGATCGGCGTACGCTATCAGGCTGTCGTAGTTGAGGTCCCCGAAATCGAAGATGTTCGTGCGCGTGAGCGAGGGATCCAGCACGGTTGCAGACGGCCAGCCGGAGATCACTTCCACCGTGTCGATGCTCGTCGAGCTGCTGTATATGACGCCGGGCAGACTGTCCGGGGGATAGAGGGCACACGCAGCGCTGCTCCAGGCGCCAGGGGGATCGGAATTGCCGCCATCGATCAGCGGCTGGTTGGCAGGTTTCAGCGTTACGTCGTCGTGGACTTTGACCGCCGCATCGCAGCAGAAGGTCGGGAACCGCGCGCGGGCGAGGGCGGCCTGCCGCCGCTCTCCCAGATTCGGCCCCCGCGGGCGGCCGACCGCCTCGATGTAGAAGTAGCGCTTCGCGGAATCGGCGGCGCTTCCAACGCGCACGACCCTGCTGATGTAGGTGCCGCCGCCCTCAAACGTCACCGGCCCGACCGTCAGAGTCTCCCAAGGCGCGATCCAGTTGTAGACGGCCGGCTCCCAGTTCTCCAGCACGTCGTAGATGCCCGCCTCGCCAGCGTAGAAACTGGTGGTCAGGCTCTTCATGGCGCGTCCAATCTGGAACTCCTGCGACGCGGAGAAGTAGCCGCCGGCGACCACGGCGGCGAGCAGCACCAGAGCGAAGACGGCCATGGCAAGGGCAAAGCCACCCGAATCGTGCAAGCGGGCGGGAACCCACACCGCTGTGTGCCTCGTACTAGCCATCGTTACGGAGGTAGGTGCCAGTACCGAGTTGCCGGTAACCCGGGTCGGTCAACGAGCGATAAGTCGGCGCTCGGACGCTGATGTCGACGCGAACGACCTCAAAGCGATTCCACGTCTGCACGTTGCCGGGTCCATAGTAAGTCAACTGCAGGCCGCCTTCAGCCGGTGGCGCCAAGGGGCCAGCCACGGGCACGTAATCGAATCCAGGACTGCGATCCCTACGCCCCAACCACCAACGATCGTCCGCCTCAAACAGACCGAAGGCATACGAGCGGAAGAGGCGCACCGGCGCGCCGACCCAGACTCCCGTCAGATCCCCGGCGACCGTGACCGCGCGCTCCAGTGCCCTGCCCGAGGCACAATCCGGGCCGCTAGTGGTGATACTGCTCACAAGAAAGGCCTGCCAGGCGTCGTCACTGTTACTCGGGCCATTCTCCACGAACACCAAGACGCTGTCGCCAGCAGTCGTGTTGAAGTGGCCTGACACGTGGGTCAGCGAGATCACCGAGTTCGCGCCCACGGTCACACTGCAGGCGACGCCGAAGCCGACGGTCGAGCGCAGCGCGACGCTGTCGCTGGCGATCGCGTACAGATCACCGCCCGTCGCGCTGGCTTCGCGGAGCTCGGAGCTGAGGATCGTCGTCGAGGCGCGCATCGCGTGCCGCGCGTCGAGGATGCGCGACTGTCGCGCATAGAACCTCTTCTGGGCTGTGAGCGCTTGCAGCGTACCGGCGACGAGAATCCCCGTGAGGGTCATCGCCACGAGCACCTCAACGAGCGTGAACCCCCGCGAAGGCGCCGTATACTGTAGCCTCATCTGGGAATGAGTACGACGATGGTATCGGCCATCTGGCCGCCGCTGCTTTTGTCGTAGGTCGCGGCGAGGATCACCTTCTTGGGCTCAGCACCCTGAACGGTCCAGTCGAGACGGTAATCGCCCTCGACACGACTGCCCGCCTGCACCGAGTCGTACGGCATAGCCTTCAGCAGCTCCGCCTGATCGACGAGCAGCATCGACACATCGGTGTCACGCCGACCGATCCAGAGCTCGGTCGATGCCAGACCGACTGCGCTGGCGAAGCCCACCACGCCGACGGCGATGATGATCACCGAGATCAACAGCTCGGTCAAAGTGAAGCCGCCCTGGCCCTGGACCTTGCTCATCAAGCCTCTACCGCCGAATGACAGACCCGCCCAGCGAGAGCTGGACAGTGTCGACGCGATCCATACGCGCGAACTCGATGATCGCGTCATGCGGCTCGCAGACACCTCCCGAGTAGGCGAGCGCGCGCGCATCGAAGCACAACACTCTGCGAGGCGAGAACAACGTAACACCCCCGTACTCCGCGGCGACGTTCACCACCTTACCGATGGTGTCGGTCGCCATCGCGCCGGGGACGCCGGTGTCCACTTCCACCCAAAATTGGCCCCGATCTGCCGCAATGTGCAACCGCCCCTCACGCCCGAACTGAACCGCCGCCGCTCGAGCCCGCGCATGAGTATTGACGAAGGCGTCACGCGCACTGCCCACCCGGAACCTGCCTGCCAGCGCGGAAGCCAACGGCAGCGACAGGCCCAGAAGCAGGGCGATGACCATCATCACCATGACCAGCTCGAGCAAGGTAATACCGCGGCAGCATTTGACTTGGCGGGGGGTGTCCTGTGGGGCCGCCGCCTCCCGGCGCCAGGACATAGGTCGGGGGATTAACAAATTGGCGAAAATCCCGCTCAAGATCAAGACTCACGCCCTAAGTTACGGTACCTCAAGGTGTTCTAGTCCCGGCTGCGCTGGTCCGCCGTCCCTACAGGACTGAGGCAACCGGACGACCTACCGCAGTCTCCAATTCTCACGCTTTTCCGGCTCGCTTTCACGCCGGCGGGATGCCCAGCGGGAGAGGAGGCGCCGGTGGGATTCGAACCCACGATAGGGGCTTTGCAGGCCCCCGCCTTAGTCCACTTGGCTACGGCGCCCAATGGCCACCTGTACAAACTAGGTGCCGGCGACGCCCTGTCAAATTCCGCGCGCCCTATCCCGATCGCCCGAATCGACTCATATTACCGACCGCTTCGCCGCCGCGACCCGAGACCATCACGCGAGCCGTTAGAGCATGGGCGCTTCGTCGCACCCCCTCCAGCTGCTATCCCGAAAGACGCGGCGCTGGTGCCTGCTTGCGCTGGGCGCCGTACTCTGGCCGGCGGTGCTGAACGCCCAGTGGCTCGATGCCCAGCTTCCGCGGCGCGGCGAGCTGCAAGTCGGCATCTCCGGCCAGAACCTCACCGTCGACGAGCGATTCGCGCCCGACGGCTCCATCCGGCCGCTCAGTGAGGTCTTCGCCGTTCAGCTCGACGCCCGCCTGGTGCCGGCACTTGATACACTCGACACGACGCTTGCCGATGTTCTCGCGTCTCTGGACTTGCCGGCTCCCGAAGCGAGCAACCTCGGCGTGTTCCGCCACGACGTTCTCTTCGAGCGGACCCGCGCTCCGATCAGCTTGGCCTTCGGAGTCAGCGACTGGCTTGCGGTTTTCGCCGTCATTCCAATCGTCAAGGGCAAGTCGTTTGTCGGGAGCGCGCTCGACTCCGTCAGCGCCGGCCCCGCCGCATCCGCCTTCGGCCCCGACGCCGATGCCTTTTTCACGGGGCTCAGTGATGGGATTGCCAGCCTGGAGTCGGCTGTGCTGGCAGACACCCTGGCGCCCGACCTGCAGGCACAGGCGGAGGCCCTGCTCGCGGACGCTCGCAATTGGGAGGCGGGTCTTACCAGCCTGCGGGGACTGGAGTACATGCCCACGGACTCCAGCGAGGCCGGGCGCGAGCTGACCGGGCGCTATGAGGAGCTTCGCGGCGGGTTCCAGGAGTTCGAGCTTGAGCTCCCTGCCCTATCGCTCTCTCGCGCGATCAGCGTGAGTGAGGCACTCTTGCTCAGCTCGGGTGAGGAGTTCGGCATCGAGCCCATTCAGGGCCGCTCGACCGGGATCAAGTTGGGCGATATCGAGCTCGGCGTCAGCCTGCAGCCCTTCAACACCTTCCGCCAGCGCCCCGACCAGACGCGCGCGCGGTTTCCGATCCGGGCCCGGCTCGATGTGCTCTGGCGTTTGGCCTCGGGTTCCCCACCTCGACCCGAACGACTGATGGACCTGGGCGTCGGCGACGGGCAGCCCGACCTCGAATTCCGCTCCACACT
>CANPVY010000362.1 GCA_947581845.1 uncultured bacterium
GCTCGCAGGCGCGGCAGCCGAGGCACTGATCCAAATGGAGGGCGAATGACTGATCCCCCGCCTCGAGTCGGCCTTCCGCCACGGCGCGCATCAAGTAAAGTCGCCCGCGCGGCGAGTCCCTCTCGTCACCCAGCAACTCGTAGGTGGGACAGCTCGCGAGACAGAAGCCGCAGTGAACGCAGGTGAGCAGGTCGTCGACCTGCGATTCGAGCGGCCGCTCCTCCACGCGAGGCCGGATCATCGCAGGAAGCCACCCATCAATCGAAGCGCACCCTTGAGGCGACGCAGCGGTCCGCGACCGTGCCGCATGGCGAGTAACGCCCGGGCCGTCGACTCGCCGCTGCCGCTCTCCTCGAACCAATACGGCTCGCGCCCGAACGTCATACGATCCTCGACCCATGACTTGGGCCGCGTGAACTCCCGTAGTCCCTCAACGCCATGCGCGCGCCCGAAGCCGCTATGCCGGACACCGCCGAACGGGAGGTCGGGCATCACGTAGTTGATCAAGTGGTCATTGATGAGGACGGTGCCGGCCTCGAGCTGCGCGGCGATGCGTCGGGCCTTGGCGCGGTCGCGGCTCCAGACGCTGGCGTCCAATCCGTACTCGCTATCGTTCGCGAGCCGCACCGCTTCCTGCTCGTCGGCGACCCGCATGATCGGCAGCACCGGGCCGAACGTTTCGTCGCGCATCAGCTCCATATCGTGACTCACATCGGTCACGACCGTCGGCTCGAAGAAATGCCCCGGACCGCTGATCGCGCGACCGCCGAGACGCACGCGGGCTCCACGTGACTCCGCATCCCGGATGTGGCGTTCGACCTTCTCGACCTGGAAGGGCGCGACCAGGGATCCGATCATGGCCTCGGGCTCATCGCTGGTGCGCACGCTTCGGGCCTCGGCGATCGCGGCCTGCACGAATGCGTCGTAAACGGATTCCACCACGTAGACACGCTCGACCGACATGCAGACCTCGCCGCACCCGTAGAACGCCGCCCATACGGCGCCCCGCGCCGCCCGCTCGATGTCGGCGTCAGCGCAGACGATCATCGCATCCTTGCCACCCAGCTCCAGCACGACCGGGGTGAGCGACGCTGCCGCCGCTGCCATCACCTTCTTGCCCGTTGCGACGGAGCCCACGAAGGCGACCTTGTCGACTCCGGCCTGGATGAGCGCGGCCCCAGTACCCCCGTCGCCGGTCGCAACGGCCACCAGGTCCGCAAGCCCCGTGGCCTCGCCCACGAGCTCGCCTATGCGGAGTCCGGTCAGTGGCGTGTACTCCGAGGGTTTCAGAATCACCGCGTTCCCCGCAGCGATGGCGCCGGCCACCGTGCTCATGCCGATGACGAACGGGAAGTTCCAGGGCGTGATGGCGCCGACCACGCCATAGGGCTCGTAGCTGACCCGGGCTCGACGATTCGAGACCCAGCCGGTCGCCGCGCGTCGCGCGCGGAGCGCCTTGGGTACTCTGGACGCCAGGTAGGCCAGCTGATCAGCGGCGCCCGCCACCTCGAACAGCGCCTCACCCATCACCTTGCCCGTCTCAGAGCGCACGAGCGCAGCGATGTCATCGGCACGGTCCGCCACCAGCCGACGCAGTCGGCCGAGCGCCGTGACGCGCCCACGCATGGAGCGGCCCGACCATTCGCGCTGCGCTTCCCGTGCCGCTGTGACCAGCCCGCGCAGCTCAGCAGGACCCATGACCGGGACGTCGGCGATCTCGGCGCCGGTCAGCGGGTTCTCGCAGATCAGTCGCTCGCCGCGGCGTTCGGCCATGGTTTCCATGCTGGGCCTGATAGGTTCGATGTTAGGGGCTGTCGCCGGGCGCGCCCGTCGACGTGTGAGAATGCACCAGGCGCCAACCGCCGGCCACTTTCCGGAAGATCATGGTGCTGAGGCCGCGCGCGAGCACCGGTTCGCCATCGCGAAGTGCCTGCCGCGTGTAGCGGCAGGTGACCCATGCCGTACTACCGGCCAGTCGAACGCTGATGTCCTCGAACCGCAGCTGGCGCTGGGTCAGAGCCTCGACCTCGGGTAGAAGGTGCTGATCGCGATAGCGCGGCCAGCCCTGCACGACCCGGCCAGCCTCATAGACCGTCACGCCCTCGTGGTAGATAGTGTCGAGCGCTGCGAGGTCACCGGTGGCGAAGGCATCCGCGATGGCGTCGATCGCCTTGCGCACCCGGGCAGTGTCCGCCTCCGGTGGCTCACCACTCGGCGTACGCACGTCGGCACGCTCGATCGTGCAGCCGCCGACGAACAGCGCGGCGGCCGCCAGCGCGACCAGCTGAGAACGTGCGAACCTCACCATGAGCGACTGACCCAGGCCATGCCGTCCGGCTCGTCGCCGGCCGAGAGTGTCGTCAGCTGCTCGAAGCTCTCGAGATCGACCACGGTCAGAACATCGTCCATGGTATTGGCGACGTAGGCGACCTGGCCGTCTGGTCGGATCTCGATACCGACAGGCATGCGGCCTACCGCCAGCGCCCGGCCGACCGTCCAGTCGCCGACCGAGACTTCCAGCAGAGTCGCCGCCTCGGCCTGGCTGATCAGTGCACGCTCGCCGTCCGGCGTGACCTCGACCCGGATCGGGAAGCCGCCGATCTCCATGCTGTGCACGAGGCTGTCGCCGTCCGTATCGATGACGGACAACGTACCGGCGGCGCGGTTGGTGACGAGCACGTAGCGCTCGTCCGGTGTTGTGGCGATGCCCTCGGCACCGGCGCCCGTCTCGATCTGTTTGATCACCACGCCGCGCTCGGTATCGATGGCCGTGACATTGCCGGACCTGATATTCGCGGTGTACGCCTTGTGCTTCGCTTCGACGAGCGTCACCATGTGCGTGACGTCCTGGCCGGTCTCGACCGCGCGCTTGACTTGACGCGACGCCACATCCACCTCGACCAAGTGGCGCGAGCCCTCGGTCGTTACCCAGACCGAGCTGCCGTCCTTGGTCACCACGATCCCGTGCGGGCGGCTGTACTCACCGAGTTCGACCGTCCCCTGCACTTCCCGGTCGCGCACGTCCACCACCGTCAGGCTGTTCGACCCGTAGTTAGCCACGAACGCCAGCTGGCCGTCAGGCGTCGTTGCCACCTCGTGCGGATTCGGGCCCGTAGCCACGCGTGCCAGCTCCTCACCTGTCGCGAGATCAATGAACGAGAGGGTATTCTCGCTCTTGTTGGTCACGAGGAGCTCGCCGTCCTGGGCCGCCTTCTCAGCAGTCCTGCCGCCACAAGCGAGCACAGCCACCAACAGGGCGGCGAGGGCGAGTCCCGGTCCGCGCATACGGTCCTCCGGCGTTAGTTGCAACGGCTGCCCGCCCGCAAACAGGCCGTCCTCCGCCCGTGCCGGCAGGTGCTCTTGATTCCAGCGCTCTTAGCGTAGAGGGTAACTTACAGACCGCCCCTGAGGGACAAAAGAGCGGCCGCCGCAGGGTAGATGAGTCTAGATCGCCGCGAAGCCCAGCGCGTCAGCCGACCACTGGGGCGCGGTGCGCAACGCGTCCGGAACCTGCTGCGGCTCGTCCACGACCTGCCACATGGCGCGGTGCCTGGGGTCCATGAAGCGTTCGCCGATACAGCGCTCGAGCAGCTCGATGCACGGATCGAAGAAACCGCGCGTGTTGACCATGACGATCGGACCCAGGAATGTGCCCAGCCGCTTCAACGAGATCGCTTCGAGCAACTCGTCGAGCGTACCCGACCCGCCAGGTAGGGCGAGCACGGCATCGACGCCGTCGATCAGCGCCCGCTTGCGCTCGTGCAGGTCCTCGACGAGCCGCAGCTCGCTGATGCCCCGGTGGTACCACTCGAGGTCCTGCATGAAGCGCGGGATGATGCCCACCACCTTTCCGCCCTCCGACAGCGCACCCTCGGCGAGCCGGCCCATCGAGCCGACGCCGCCGGCGCCGTAGACGATGGTGATCGAGTTGCGGGCCAGGATCCTGCCGAGTCGCTCGGCGGCGTCGAGGTAGGCTTCGTGCGCCTGGGTGCTCGACGAACAGTAGACGCAGACCTTGCTGATGGGCATCGGGCTCACCATGGTTGGAACGGATTCCGTCAGCTGAACTCGGTTGGCGTAGTCGACGCGCAAGTATGCGCTCTCGCCGCCGTAGACGCAAAGCCGGCCACCGCGGCGTGGTCGACTTGCATTTCGACCGATCGCCCATCAGACTGAGGAGATTCTCTGTCACCCGCGTGGCTCTCGTGACCTGACGTGCAGGGACGACTCGTTTGAGAAGACCCGCTGAAATCCTCACTTCGCCAGTCGGCATGGCGACGTTCGACCAGCTGGGCCGGCCGCTCAGGAGCCTGCGTGTGTCGATGATCGACACGTGCAACTTCCGCTGCCAGTACTGCATGCCGGAGGAGGAGTACGTCTGGCTGCCGCGCGAGGATGTACTGAGCGTCGAGGAGATCGTCCAGCTCGTTGACATCTTCACGCAGCTGGGCGTGGACAAAGTGCGGCTCACCGGCGGCGAGCCGCTGATGCGGCGCGAGGTCACGCACGTCGTTGAGCGGTTGGCACGGCATTCCCGCGTCAGCGACCTCAGCCTGACCACGAACGGTGTGCAGCTATCGCGATACGCCGAGCCGCTGAAGCGCGCTGGTCTCGATCGCGTGACCGTGAGCCTCGACACGCTGCAGCGCGACCGGTTCAAGCACCTGACGCGGCGCGACCAGCTTCAGCACGTACTCAAGGGGATCGACGCGGCGGGTCGCGCCGGGTTGGGCGGGCTCAAGATCAACACGGTCATCATACGGAACTACAACGCGGACGAGCTCGTCGATCTGATCGAGTTCGGTAAGGAGAAGAGTGCCG
>CANPVY010000363.1 GCA_947581845.1 uncultured bacterium
AGAGCGGCAGTCATGCCCGGTCCCGACGCGGCCATCGAGCTGTGGGACCTGGACGATCCGGTCATCGAGCCGGGTGGCGTTCTCCTGGAGACGGTGGCCAGCGAGGTCTGCGGGACCGACGTACACCTCCATCACGGGCGCCTGGCCGGCGTGCCCTATCCCATCGTCCCGGGCCATGTGAGCGTCGGTCGTGTGCTCGAGGCCAGCGGTGTGGATACCGACAGTCTGGGCCTTCCCCTGGAACCGGGCGATCTGGTCACGTTCTGGGACGTGCACGAGACCTGTAACGCCTGCTATTTCTGCCTGGTGGCGCGGCAGCCGAACCGCTGTCCGCACCGTCGGGTCTACGGGATCACCTATTCGGCGCACGAGGGCCCGCTGGGCGGCTGGGCGGAGCGCATCTACCTCAAGCCCGGCGTCAAGATCCTCAAGCTCAGCGAACCGCTCGGGGTCGACGACGTGATCGGCGGCGGCTGCGGCCTGGTCACCGGCTTCGCCGCCGTGGAGCGCAGTGACCTGTCGTTGGGAGATGTAGTGCTGGTGCAGGGGACTGGCCCGGTGGGGTTGTCGGCGATCGCGTTCGCCGTGCTGCGTGGCGCTGGCGTCGTCGTCGCCATCGGTGACCCTGCGGATCGGCTCGAGCTGGCGCGCGCATTCAGCGCCGATGTGGTGCTGTCTCTGAGCGCGGATTCGCCGGAGCGGCGCGAGGCGGAAGTCCGTGAGCTAACCCGCGGTCGCGGCGCCGATGTGGTGATCGAGGCGGCGGGCGCCCCCGCGGCGGTTCCCGAGGGTCTGCGCTTGCTGCGTGACGGCGGTACCTACGTCATCGCCGGCCATTATACGGATGCGGGCACCGCGACGATCAATCCCCACGTGGACATCAACCGCAAACACGCCGAGGTGCGCGGTCGCTGGGGAACGGACTATCATCACGTGCAACGTGCGCTTCAGTTGCTCGCCAAGCACCGCGACAGGTTCCCCTTCGCACGCATCATCGGCGGGCGCTATCCGCTGGAGCAGGCGGGCACGGCGCTGGCGGACGTGGAGGCGCTGGCGGTCACGAAGGCGGTCATCACGCCCAATCAGAGTTGACGACGATCGAGTTGCTGGTGGCGAGCGCGGCGGCGGCGCTAGGCGCAGTCGTGCAAGGATCCGTGGGCTTCGGGCTCTCGCTCGCCGCTGTTCCCATCCTCATTCTCATCGACCCCAGGCTGGTTCCGGGACCCGTGCTCTGCGTGGCGATCGTGCTCACCTTGCTGATCGCACGGCGCGAGCGGCGCTCGATCGACCTCTATGGTGTGACCTGGGGGCTGGCCGGTCGGCTTCCGGGCACGGCGCTGGGCGCCACGCTGCTGGTGATGCTGCCTCGCGACAAGCTATCGCTGGTCTTTGGCGTCCTGGTGCTGCTGGCGGTAGCGATGAGCGCGTCCAGGCTGCGAGTCCGCGCGACGGCGTTCAGCCTGGTGGCCGCAGGTCTCCTTTCCGGGGTCATGGCCACCACGGCCGCCATCGGCGGCCCGCCCATCGCGCTCGTGCTGCAACACTCGCCCGCTGCGCGGCTCCGTGGAACCCTGTCAGGGTTCTTCCTGGTCGGGGCCAGCGTCTCGCTGCTCGCGCTGGTCGTGGTCGGCCGGTTCGGGCGCGAGGAGCTCCTGCTGGCGGCGGCGCTCTTGCCCGGCATTCTGGTGGGGTACATGATCTCGGGCCGGACCGCCCGCTGGCTGGACCGCGGTTACACCCGGCGGGCTGTACTCGCGGTGGCCACGGCCGCGGCCATCCTCGTGATCGTCCGTCAGCTCTGGTGAGTTCGTCGGCTCAGAACAGCCGCAGTCTGCGGGCCAAGCGCAGGCTGAGCTTGCGTTCGTCCAAGCGCGTGAGCCCGAGTTCGAGCGCGATCTCCACTGCCTGCTGGAACTCCGCCGAGTTCGGCCGCCGGTTGAGTTCGGCGTAGCGTTGGGCCGAGACCTGCCAAGCCGGTCGGTACTGATCCATGAGGTTGATGTAGGTATCGGTCCCGAGCTCACCTGCGATCCAGGTGAGGATGGCACGCGTCTCTTCCAGAAAGCCGGGCATCACCAGGTGGCGCAGGAGTACCCCGCGCTCTGCCAGGCCATCCGCGTCGATCTTCAGCGCGCCCACCTGCCGGTGCATCTCCTGGATCGCCGCGCGCGCTGCCTCCGGGTAGTCCTCCGCCTTCAGGTACTTCCGGCTCGGCTCCGCTGACCAGAACTTGAAGTCCGGCATGTAGATGTCGATGATGCCGTCGAGCAGCTCTAGGCTCTCCAGCGAATCGTAGGCGCTCGTGTTGTAGACGATCGGTAGCGCGAGGCCGGCATCGGCCGCGATGGCGATCGCCTCGATCACCTGCGGCACCACGTGCTCGGGTGTGACGAAGTTGATGTTGTGGCAGCCGAGCCGCTGCAGCTCCAGCATCATCGCCGCCAGCTCCTGCGGCGGAGATCCCCGCCGCGCTCCCGGCTTGACCGTCTGGCTGATGTCGTAGTTCTGGCAGAAGACGCAGCGCAGATTGCAGTGCGCGAAGAAGATGGTACCGGAGCCGTTCCAGCCGCGTAGCGGATCTTCCTCGCCGAGATGCGGGAAGCAGCTGCTCACTACCGCATAGCGCCCGGTCTTACAGGCGGCCCACTTGTCCTCCAGGCGGTTCACGCGGCAGTCGCGCGGGCAGGCCCGGCAATCGGCGAGGCCGGCGACAGCCCGCCGGGCCCGCTCGTGCAGTTCGTCGCTACCGAGATCGATGTAAGTCGGTCGAAACATCCGGATGAAGTCCGCAGTGCGGTGGCCCGTCCCAGCCTCAAGATACGCTCGTTCGTCGGCCCACAGCCAGCGCCAGCGTGGCGCTGGCGCAGCCCGGCCCGGACGCACCACTATTAGGGCCGGCCTGGCGCCGAAGCGTCGCACTGGATGGAGCGCTTAGACGCACGCATGGACTACTTGTTACGGATTCCCGTGGCACTCGTCGGCCTGCTGCTGCTGCGCGGGTTCCTCTACCCGCGCGGTTGGGGTCTGCGCTCGATCGGCAGCGTGCTGCTGGCGGTGATCGGGGCGGCCCTCACCCTTCCGCTCGCGAGCTACAGCCGGACCGGGCTGGTCATCGTTATCGTTGCTGCCCCCGTGCTGCTCTTCCCGTACCGCAGGCTGGCCATCGCCTACATGAAGGCGCGAACGCGGAGTGGACTGCGGCAGCTCGCCCAGCGTTGGGGAACGGAGCTGCGCGAGGATCCGGATAGCGGCCGCTGGGACGTCGTTCGGCAACGGGATGACGGCGGGGCCTGGGTGGGAAACGTGCTCACACGTCAGGGATCGATCCACCCGGGTGTGAAGCGGAAGCGAACCGGCTATATGCTGGCGTTCGTCATCGAGCTGGACCGGGAGCCGCCTTTCCAGTGCTCGCTGATGATCGGCTGGGAGAAGCCGAGGTATTTCGAGCGGGAATGGCGCGCGACACACGTCATACAGGGTGACTTCCTCTCGCTCCCGTTCGGCGAGCTGGGTCTGGAGAGCGACCGCGGAAGGCCAACGGGCGGTGCGCTGGCGGCGCTGGCGCCTTACGAGAATGTGCCCGAGATGTCGGCCCGCGGCTTCACGGCGCTCGGCACACAGCCGCAGGAGTTCACCCGCGTCTTCGACGGCGACATGCTGGCGGAATTCCTGCGGCTCGCCCGTCGAACATACCCGTACGAGCTCAACGTGACACCCAGCAGCGTCAACATCTACACGACGTACTGTGACGCGGAGGTGCAAAGGTCGAACGTCGAGTTCCTCGAGAAGCTCGCCGCGCGACTGGAGTCAAGC
>CANPVY010000364.1 GCA_947581845.1 uncultured bacterium
CTCACAGTGGCGCCATCCTGGAAGTCGGTGCCATAGATCCTCACGGTGAGTCTCTGCTTCCGACTGCCGCTGTTCGGGACGCAGCTGCTCACCACCGGCGCTGGTGTGGGCACTGTGGGCTCGTCGACCGTCACGCTTCTGGTCGCCGCGTCGTTGGACGGATTCTCGTCACCGGTGAGCGCGTGGCGCGCCTCGAGCAGGTGGTCGCCCGGGCTCGCCTCAGCGGTGTCCCAAAGATAGGTCAGCGTCGTCGATTCGCCGGACGCCAGGCCGCTCACCTGCTGCGTCCCGATGTCCTGGTCGTCGGTCAGATCGCGCAGCGTCACATCAAACTCGCCCACCGCCTCGCTGCCCACGTTCCGCACTGTGACATCGACGTCAACCTCATCGCCCTGTACCACCGGGCTCGGCGCATCGACGCTCGTCACCGCCACGTCGGTCAGAGTCGTCGTTGCCGTTCCGTCGACGGTCACGCCGAAGTACTTCAGGACCAGGTCGATGCGGTTGGCGAAGGTGCGCTCGGCACTGCCGGCGAAGAGCAGGCCCACCGGGTTCTTCTGTCCGTCGTCGCTGACGATCAGCGAGCCCGAGTCGCCTGCACCGCTGAACGTGCCGGGGCTGATTCCGATCTGATCGAAGAAGTAGGCGGACTTGATGCAGAAACCGAAGATCGCCTCGTAGCAGACCTCGATGAAGACGTTCACCTCGGTGACGGTACCCTGGGTGAGCCTGGTCGTGCGTCCGTACTTTTGCACCGACAGACCCAGCAGGTCGCTGGTGCTGTCGAAGTAGCCATCACCATCCGCGTCGCCGTACAGCGTCGAGTTGGGCGTGCCATAGCCGTCACCCGGCGTCGAGTTGTCCAACTCGGCTTCGGAGGAGCGCGCGATAGCCGCATCCATCGTGTTGTAACCGCTAAACGAGAAGTCTATCCACATGAAGTCTTCCAGCCCGCCGATCGAGTCGGCTGGATACTGGCCACCGTCGATGGGGCCCGGCTGCAGTACCGGGTCACCGAAATCCGCCCGGTTCTGGTCGGCGTAGACGTGGTTGTTGCTCAGGGCGTAGACGTTGCCCAGCGCGTCGCGCACGCGCGCAGCGATCGTACCGGCCGTGATGTTCGGATGACCAGTGGACACGCCCGTCGGCACCGGCCGCGCGAAGCGTGCCGTCGGGTCCTCCAGCGCCATGACGAGCCCGGTCACGTGCACGTCCACCGGCAGACCTTCCAGCCGGGCAGGAAGATCGGGGACGCCGGGCCACTCGGTGAAGATCCGCACGACGGGCTGCCCATCCGCGCCCAGCGCCGTCGCGGTTCCCGCGACGCCGGGAATCTTCAGGAGTTGCGGGGTGTGGCGATCCTGGACGGCGATGGCCGTCTGGATCGCCTGCCGCTGCCTGAGCACCGCGTCCGGCGGCGCCATTACGTCGCCAGCGTCCCGGCTACACCCGAGCCAGGTCAGGCCGGCGGCGAACGCCAATACAGCCAGAAGGATTGCAGGTCGGCGTGAGAGCGATGAGGACATGGGACTCCCTCCTGCAAGTGTGATTGGGACTCCCGGCGGGATCGACGACGTTGCCAGAGCGTGTGGCTATGGCATTCCCAGGCTAGTCCGCCGCCCCGGGGCTGTCAACGACTTCGCATTCGCAGCCTAAGGCTGCTCGTAGTGGAAGCGCACCTGCAGGAGACGCAGGCCGTTGTTGTCGTAGGCCCAGAAGTAACCCTCCAAACACGCGTCAAACAGGCTCACGCGGGTGTCACCGCAGGCAAGGGCGACCTCGCTCCCCTCCTCGAACTGGATCGTCGTGAGCTCGTCAGTAACATCAGTGAAGCGCCGTCGGCCCTTCTCACGTACTTCCACGACCGACATGGTCGAGCAGATCTCACCCGTGTAGACATCACCGGCGACATCATCGGCGCACGTCGTCATCCGCGCCTGCCCATGCGGCTTGCCAAGGCCACGGACCCAGACGGAGTACGTGCCTGGAGCCGGCAGCTGAAAGATCGCTCCGTTATCGGTTCCGTTCGCATCGAGCACCTGGAAGCTGCCGTCGGTGCTCTGCAGCAGGCTTATCCTCGTGCGCACGGGCGAATCCGACCGTTTGCCTAGACTCACGAAGATGCGATGACCGCTGTTACCGGTCATGTCCGCGCTCTTCCCTTTCGCCACACCGATGATATTCAGGTTGTAGTGCGGGCCGTTCGGCACGCGGTCTTCGTCCTGGCCAAAGCTCAACTCGGCGACAGACAGAGACAGCACTAGGACGGCCAGCAGCGTTAGACGGGCTGACTGCATCGCAATCACCTCCACGGTCACGTTACGAGTGCAGATGCGTTGGCCGGCGAGCAACGGCATTCGTGCTAGTCTGCCACTTCCGTGCCGCTTCCGAATGGGACGCCGCCACACGACTTAGCACACGCGTGGACATCTTGACCGGGAAGAAATTTCTCTGAAGGGCAACTTTGTTGGAGTGTGATCCGCCATCTACCGGGCCATGCGAGCCGCTGATGCGAGGAAGTGACCGCGTTTGGCTCGCGGTGACGGTGCCCGGCGCGTCGACTACACCGCTTGCCTTTCCGCTGTCGCTCGCTCCTCGAGCCGATCCACGAGCACGGTCGCGGTCAGCGTACCGGTGACGTTCGTCGCCGTGCGAGCCATGTCGGGGATCCGGTCCACCCCGAGCAATAGGGCGAGCCCGTCCAACGGGATTCCGACCGTGCCGAGCGCCGGCGCGAGGCTGAGCACACTACCGCCGGGTATGCTTGGCGCCGTGAACGAGACGATGACTGTCGCCAGGACGGCACCGCCGATCCCGGAGACCGCTAACGGTACTCCGTAAAGCCAGGCGAGGAACATCAAGCCGGCACCTTGGAAGACAGCGCTGCCGGCGCGCCCCAGTCCAGCCCCCAGCGGGATGACGAAGCCGGACACCGCGCGCGATACACGTAGCTCGTTATCGGCGGCTTCGAGCATGGCCGGCACGGTAGCCGGCGAGGAGACCGTCGCCGCCGCGATCACCTGGGGGCTCACGCACCCCTTGAGGAACTTCCTGACCGGCATTCGACCGAGACTCCGAACGGCCGGCACGTACACCAAGGCGACGAACGTCAGCAGTGCCACGAGCACGGCGATCACGAAAGCGATCAAGCTCTGCAGCATCGCCCAGCCGGCACGAGCGGTCACCGGCGCGGCCAGCGCGAAGATGCCGACGGGAGCGATCCAGAGTATCCAGTGGGTCAACTTGATGAGTGCGGCAGCGATCGCACGAGCCAGGCCCATCAGAGCCTCCCGGTCTTTCTCGGGCAGTACTCCGGTAGCGGCTGCCAACAGCACCACAAATACGATGAGTGGCAGCAGTGCGCCCTCGGCGGCGGCCTGGAAGGGGTTGCTCGGTATGAGGCTCAGCAGGAATCCGATGGGTCCCGGAAGCGCGGGAGCTTCGACCGTTGCGGGCGTTATCCCTTGCGCAGCCGCCTCACTGGCCAGCGGCAGCAGAGCGCGCATCACACCCATTCCCAGAAGAACCCCGACGACGCTCGTCACAACGAAGAACCCCATCGCCGCCCCACCCATCCTGCCCAGTCGGCGCAGGTCGCCCAGCGAGGCGACCCCGACGAAGATGACGGCCGCCACCAGCGGGATGACGACCATCTTGAGCAGGTCGACAAAGGCCACCCCGATGGGATCGACGCCTTCGGCGAACCCGAGCAGCAGCGGGGCTTGCGTAATCGCGGCGGCCAGGCCCAACAGGAGGCCTGCCACCAGGCCGAGCACGATGGCGATCTGGAGCTTTACTGGCACAGCGCCTCACATACTAAACGTCCGTCTCTCATTCGGTTCCGGGCCCAGCCACGACGGACTCCAGGATGCGTCGGATGAACCCGTCCGTCGCCCGACCGTTGATCCAGCGCGCCACGACCACCAGATCGTACTCGGGGATGGCGCACACCAGGTTCGTGCCGGCGCCCAGGTGGCAGAACGTCGACTCGGGCGCGCTGGGTGACATCCGCTGATCTGTGTTGAGGAACCAGTTCATGAACCCGTAACCGGGGTTGGCCGGGCCCGGGGTCAGCGCCATCTCGACCCACTCTTCCGAGAGTATCTGCTGGTCCTTCCAGCGGCCGCCCCGCAATGTCAGCAGACCGAAGCGTGCTTGATCCCTGGCGCTGATCCACATCCCACCGCCCCAGTGGCCGCCGCCCGAAACCGACTGCACCTTGAGCCCGTCAATCAGGACCCACGAGTTGTCGTAGCCGTGCCAGCGCCAGGTGTTCGACGCGCCGATCGGATCCATCACGTACTCTCTCAGCACCTGAGGCAACGGTCGCCGCCATACGTGAAGCGCCGCCAGGGCCAGAACGTTCACCCGCACGTCGTTGTACTTGTACACGGTGCCGGGCTCGTTCCGCTCGCGCGCCAGCCACTCGCTCGGCTCGACGTCACGCGGCGGCCGGTCGGCCCAATCCGGCTTACCCCAGAGCGTGCCCTCCCAATCGCTCGTCTGCCTCAGCAGATGGTCCCAGGTGATCTTCGAGTTATGCTCCGAATCGAAGTGGTCGGTCGGCACGTAGAGTTGCACCCTGTCGTTTATGTCGCGGATCATCCCCCGGTCCCAGGCGAGCCCGACGGTCGTCGAGAGGAAGCTCTTGGTAACGCTGAACGTCATGTCCACCCGGAACGGCTCGCCCCATTCCGCCACGATGTAACCGTGCCGGACGATGATGCCCGTCATATCACCCCGCGTCTTGAAGGGGCCGATCGCCTCCCCGTACGGCTCGCCGCCGCCGCCGAAGGTCATGTAGTGGTTCAGCTCCAGGTCGCGGGGCGCGCTCGACTCGTTGTCCTTAGCGAACTGGATCGCGGCTTCCAGCAGCCCCGCGTCCATCCCCACCTCCTCGGGCCCGCGACTCTCCCAGTCGCCCGCTTGTCCCGGATAGTAGGCATCTGTCTGCGGCGGCGCCGATACCGTGACGGCGCTGGCGATCCCCGGTTCTTGCGCCAAGAGGCCCGCGGTCGGGACGAGCAGGACGACCGCAAGCAGGAGGACATTCACTCGGCGTACTGCAAGACGAACCAACATATGTCGCTCCTTCTGCCTGTTGCGACGCGTGGTGATTTGTCCGGAAGCTCGGTGGTAGGTCGCAGCCGTGCAAGAGAACCGACCGGACAGTTCCAGTGCCTCACTCCTCGGGCCCGGGAGGCTTCCGCAACTTTTTGACCTGTCCCCGGCGGCTTTTGGTCTCGAGCCGTTTTTCTACGGCAGACTTCGGGGGACGCGTCTTCTTGCGGCGCTTCGGCACCCGCAGGGCGCGGGCGACCAGATCGCGCAGCCGCTCTTTCGCCAGCTCCTTGTTGCGATGCTGGCTGCGCTCGTCATCGGCGAGCACGCGCAGGACGCCGCCCCTATCGATCCGCGACGCCAGCTTCTCGAGGATCCGCTCCTTTTCGTCGTCGGTCAGTGCGGCGCTCAGCCGGACGTTCCAGCAGGCCTCGACCCGCGTGGCCCGGCGATTGACGTGCTGGCCGCCCGGGCCACCCGAACGGGTTGCCCGAAAGTAGATCTCGTCCTCGGGAACCGTGCTGCGCTTGGTCACTAGGCCGGCCGATCCGTAGTACGGGGGC
>CANPVY010000365.1 GCA_947581845.1 uncultured bacterium
TGGTCCGGGAGGTAGAGAACGCACTCGAGCGCGTGAGGCTCGTCGCCGAGGTCGAGGCGCTCAGGCGGGATCTCGGCGCTGAGTCCCCGCTCATCGGCTCGAGCCCGGCCATGCGCCAGCTCAGGGAGGCCATCGCCCGCGTCGCGGCTATCCCGAGTCCGGTGCTCATCGTCGGCGAGAGCGGCGCGGGGAAGGAGCTGGTGGCCAGGGAGCTCCATCGTCTCGGTCCGGTTCCGCATAAGCCTTTCGTGGCGATCAACAGTGCCGCGCTGCCCGAGAACCTGGTGGAGAGCGAGCTGTTCGGTCACGAGCGCGGTGCCTTCACCGGCGCCAACCGGACTCGTAAGGGCGCCTTCGAGACCGCTGCTGGCGGTACACTCTTCCTGGACGAGATCGGTGAGCTGCCGCAACCTGCCCAGGCGAAGCTGCTACGCGTGCTCGAAGAACAGCAGGTGACGCGCGTCGGCGGGGAGCGCGCGATCAGGGTCGATGCCAGGGTCGTCGCTGCCACCAATCGTGACCTGCAGAAAGAGATCGAAGCTGGACGCTTCCGTCAGGACCTCTTCTATCGGCTCAACGTTCACGTGCTCGAGGTGCCGCCACTCCGCGACCATCTGTCCGACCTGCCCGAGCTCGCTGAGCATCTCGTCGCCGCCACCTGCGCCCGCTTCGGCGTGCGCCCGAAGATACTCGACCCCGGGGCGCTGGAGCTGCTCATGGCCTGCGAGTGGAAGCAGAACAACGTGCGCGAGCTGCGCAACATCATTGAGCGCATGATCATTGCCAGCGAGGACGACACCATCACCGCCGCGCACGTGCCGGCGGAGATCGGTGGCACGGCTGAACCGACGCAGCGTGGCCCGCGACCACGAACACTTCAGCAGCTCAAGGCGGAGGCCGAGCGTCAGATCATCGTCGCTGCGCTCGAGCGCAACGACTGGCATATCACCAACACGGCCAGAGAGCTCGGACTCGCCGACCACGCCAGCCTGCTCAAGATCATGCGCCGCCACGGGCTGAAGCGGGACTGAGCCCGGGTGTCCGACCGGACACACGGACCCCTTCCTGTGCGTGTCCAGCCGGACACGGTCGCGTCGTTCAAAGGCCGCGAGGCCAACCGCTCACTTCTATAAGTCGTTTCATTACAATCGGTTAGGGCAAAAGCCCTGCAGGCCCTCCGGGTTGGCCCCCGGCGTGCCCTTTCGCGTGCTGGTCGCTGTGCGGGGACCGGCGCCCTGCGGGGCGCGCAAGCGAAAGGAGGCACACCATGCAGAGGGGGCTGAAGTTCAGGGGGGAGGTCGTCTGGAGCACTGCCGCGCTGGCGCTGCTCGTGTTGCTGTCGCTAGCCGGCGTCGGCTGCGGTGGGGATGAGACCTCCCAGGGCGAGGTTGGCGGCCAGGCGACGCTGCCGCCGCCCTTGCCGCCGGTCGAGACCACACTGGCGTCGGACACGCCGGAGGTCGCGAGCGCAGAGGAGTTGGCGGTGGTCGAGCCGCGCGAGGTGACCTATGAGGAGGCCGAGTCGGCGTTCCTCGAGCGGCGCTACGCAGAAGCCGTCGATCTCTTCATGCACTATACGGAGCGTCGCGCGCAGAATCCCTGGGGCCACTACATGCTGGGCCTCTCGGCCTGGAAGTCGGGCGACAACTGGCTGGCGGAGGAAGCGTTCCAGCGCGCGCTGGAGCTGGACTCCACGCATGTGAAGAGCTGGCTCAACCTGGGGCGGGTCCTGCTGGATGAGGAGCGGGCCGACGAAGCGCTGCAGATGATCGACCAAGCGCTCGCCCTGGAGCCCGAATCGAACGTGGCGTTCAGGCTGGAGGGTCGCGCCTATCACCAACTCGGGCTGCTGGAGGATGCGATCGACTCCTACCGACAGGCGATCCTGATCGATGCTGAAGACGCGTGGTCGATGAACAACATGGGCCTCATCTACATCGAGCAGGAGCGGTTCGATGAGGCGCTGCGGCCGCTGGCGCGAGCCGTAGAGCTATCCCCGGACGTCACGGTCTTCCACAACAACCTGGGCGTGGCGCTGGAGCGGACCGGCCACTACCGGGCGGCGGCGGACGCGTTCAGGACCGTCCTGGCCATCGATGACACGTACGAGAAGGCCGAGGTCAACCTTGTGCGAGTCGAGGGGCTGGAAGAGGATCCGGATCTGCTCCCGGTAGACCTCGCGGAGCTCGCGCAGCGCTTCGCGGATGAGGTGGAAGGATGGCGTGAGGCGGTGGCCTGGCGGGACTGGCAGTGACGGCGGACAGGCCTGCATACCCGGGCGCCAGCATCTGAGTCGAACTGGCGCCCGGGTAGCGCGGCCCGCAAGAGGTGGCTCTGCTCGGAGGCTAGGGCAAGAGCGCTACATCATTCTCTCCTCGGCGTCCTTCCGAACCAGTGCGTAGCCGACACTGTTGAAGTTGTTCTCGAATACGTACCTGAAAATCTCCCGTGCTTCGGTGAGGTTACCGGCCCCCTCATGCGCCAGGCCGAGGTGGTACCTCGTGTAGATGTTGTTCGGGTTTGCCTGGTTGTAATGATCGATCGCCCCCTGGTAGTCGCCCTGCAGTAGCGCGACCAGGCCGAGCACGTCGTGATAGGGCTCCAGCTTGCGCGGGTTGGCATCGGGCTCGAGCAGGCGAGCGTACTCTTCGGCCTTCAGTGTGGCGGTGCTGAAGTCGCCTCTGCGCGCCGCCGCCATCCCTTCCCAGTAGGCGTTTCCAGCCTGTTGCGCCCTGACGAAATCCTCGTCACCCGTCTTCTGCGCCTCCGCCAGCGCCAGCTCGTTGCGCTGCTGAACGGCGTGCTCGGCGATGTCGTTCATGCCGTGATGCATGGCGATCTGAGCGATGTTGGTGAGTGCGAAGATCTTGACGCCGTTCACCTGGTCGGCGGGCGTGACATCAGCAGCGGTCTCTACGATCCTTTCCAGCTCGTCCACGGCGGCCTGCGGTTCCCCCGCGTGCACCCAGGTGAATGCTCTATAGTTGGCGTAGTTGCTCTTCTGCCGCGGTTTCGCGACGTCCAGTGCCCGGTCGTAGTCGCCCCGCGCCTCATCGTAGCGGCCGAGGAACGAGTTCACGTGGCCTCTCTTCAGAAGTGCGATGGAGAAGACCGCCATCTCGTTGTTCGGATCGAGCTCCGCAGCACGCCCGTAGGCCTGCCGCGCGGCCTCCAGATCCTGGCCGCCCCTGTAAGCGTCTCCGAGGTTCACATACGCCTGTGGCTCCCTGGGCCGCAGATCAACGACGTGCTGCAAGTGGCGGACCGCCGCGTCGAAGTCCTTGGGCTCGTTGAACAGATAGGAGAACCCGAGGGTCGTGTGCGCGATCGTGAGCTCCGGGTCCAGCTCGAGGGCCTTGTTCATCTGCTCGCGGGCTTCCGCGATGCGGTCAAGTCCCGTGTAGACTCCAGCCAAGCTCAGCCAGGCCCGTGGTGCTGACGGATACTGACCTACCAGTTCTTCGGCTAAGGCGAGGGCGCTGTCCACGTTGTTCTCGAAGAAGGCCATGTTGATCTCAATCAAGATCCGTTCACCCTCGCTTGCGTTCGCCGAATGGGCCCGGGCCAGGTCCATGTACTCCTTGAATTCGGCTGCGGAGTTCGCGTTGTTGGCGACCTCCAGGTAGCCGCGTGCGAAGTCCGGGTCCACCTCCACGGCCCTGAGGAACGCCTCTTTCGCGTCCAGGCCTCGACCGTTGTCGGCCAGTTGCTGGCCTTCCCTGAAGTGAGCCAGCGCCGCTTCCAGGGAAGTCGTGACGGGGATCTCCGACACCGCGGCGGCTGCGATCGTCTCAGCCTGTTCCTCCTGGCGCTCCTGCGGAGCACAGGCTGTCAGGCCGAGCACCATCAGCAGGCCAGTGGTTCCAAAAGCTCGCATGCTCATGCTCTCACCACCTTGTTGGAGAAGTGGGCGATTGCGGCAGATGCTGCCGCTTCGAGCTGTAGATAGATATGGCTGACTCTATATATGTATAGACTGCCGAAGCTCGCGAATGGTTTCACTCGCAGGTTGCATCCCGAACCCCTGACGCGGGAAGATCTGCTCTCGCTCGGCGACAACGGGATGTCTATTCCGATCTCAGGGCACTGACCGAGTCAACTCGGCTCGCCCGGCGAGCTGGGATGTATGCGGCGAGCAAGGCGACGCTGCCGAGCAGTGCGGGGACCGCCGCGAAGGTTACGGGATCGAGTGTGCCGACATCGAAGAGTAGGCGGTGGAGCGTTCTCGTCACGAGAAACGCCAATGCCAGGCCGACCGCGCCGCCGAATGCCACCAGCTTCATCGCGGAGCCCATGAGCAGGCGAACCACCTGGCCACTGTTCGCGCCGAGCGACATTCGGATCCCCATCTCGCGGCTGCGCTGCGACACGGAGTAGCTCACAATGCCGTACAGCCCGACGCTGGCCAGCGTGAGAGCGAGCGCGGCAAAGACCGAGAGCAGGGTGGCCGACAGGCGAGCAGGAAACAGCACTATCCCCAGGTGTCGCTCCATCGTCTTCACCTCCCACACCCAGATGTCGGGATCGATCGCGCGCGCCGCCCGGAGCAGCTCGAGCCCTGTCGATTCAGGATCCAGTGATGTCCTGGCGATCAGCGTGACCCAAGAGGCATAGGCCTGGCTGTACGGCAGGTAGACGAACGGTCTGGGAGCTTCGCCCAGCGACCGTACCTTCGCATTGCTCGCTACACCGACCACGAGCAGGTCCTGACCTTCGGGGCGCCGCAGCATTCGGCCGACCGCGTCTTCACCCGGCCAGAACCTGCGTGCCAGCACATCGTTGACGATCGCGACGCGGGGCGCGTCCTCGTGGTCGGCGTCGTTGAAGGTCCGCCCACGGAGGATTCGGATGCCAACCGCATCGAAGAAGCCGGCATTTACCGTGGCGCGATCTATGTCATACGCGTCCCGACCGGCAGGCGGCTCGACACCGTCGACGTTCACGCTGATCCACTGCCTGGTGACCGTGTTGAGGTGGAGGTTGGAGGTCAAACCGACAGCGGCGACGCCGGGGCTACGGCGGAAGCGCTCCAGTAGGGCTCGGGTGAACAGTCGGCCCTCCTCATCGGAGTAACGGTTCGTCGGCACGGCCAGGCTGAGAAGTGCCGCCGGGTCCCGTCCGAAACCCGGGTCCACGGCCTGAGCCGCTCGGAAGCTGCGCAGGAACAAACCCGCTCCGATCAAGAGGACCAGAGACGCGGCCAACTGAGCAGTCACCAGGGCGTTCCGGAGTCTGGCTCTGCCGGGCCGCCCGCCGCCGGCAGTCTCATCCTTCAGCGTTGACGCGATGTCCGGGTTCGTCGACTGCAGGGCGGGGGCCAGGCCGAGTAGCGCGCCTGCGACCAGCGAGATGACGAGGCTGAAGCCGAGCACTCTTCCGTCGAGGCCCACGTCGAGGCTGATGGGGACCGGGAGAGGCAGGTCGGCGGCGAGCAGCAGTTTCAGCAGCCATACGCCGAGTGGCACGCCGGCCACGCCGGCTAGGAGGCCGAGCAGGACGGTCTCGGTCAGCAGCTGGCCCACAAGCGTTCGGCGCGTCGCGCCGAGCGCCAGCCGCACGGCGATCTCCTTCCTCCGATCCATGGCACGCGCCAGCAGGAAGCTCGCCAGGTTCGCACAGGCCATGAGCAGTATGAGTCCGACAACCACGATGAGCAGCCAGGCGCTGGCGTGTACGAACCGGTCTACCGGAGGATAGATGACCACCTCTTCCGTAGGGACGAGGACGATCTTGTCATCGGCACCCCAGTCGGACGGGAACTGCTGCTGGAGGCGCGAAGCCACCGCTGCTGCTGAGATCCTGGCCCCCTCGATCGTCGCTCCGGGCCTGAGGCGACCCTTGATGAAGAGGGACTGGTCCCCGCGCTCGCGCAGCAGGTCTTCGCCGGACGGCTGCATCTGGTTGAGCATCGTGATGGGGATGAAGAAGGCTGGGGCCAGGCCGCGGAGAGTCCCCGCGTAGTCCTCCGGGGCCACGCCAACGATGGTGTAGGGATGGCCGTTCAACCGGACCTGCTTTCCCAGTACATCTCTGTCGGCTCCGAAGACGCGCTGCCAGTAGCCGTGTCCGAGAACGGCCACGGGATGGGCTCCCGGGGCCACGTCGTCTTCCGGGGTGATCGTGCGGCCCAGCTGCGCTCGCACGCCGAGGGTAGAGAAGTAGGTGCCGCTGACGAGCTCCGCGAACAGCGTCTCGATCACGTCTTCACGGTCGGCGTGAACCGGTGCGAGCCGGATCGCGGCCAGCTCCGCGAACACCTCTCGCGTGCCTTCGCGGATCGCCTCGAAATCGGGATAGCAGAACGCGCCGTACGCGAAGTCGGGCCGGGAGCTGTAGATGTCGACCAGCTCACCCGGACGCTCGAGCGGCGGCTTGCGGATGAGCACCGCGTTGACGACGCTGAAGATCGCTGTGTTCGCCCCGATTCCGAGCGCGAGCGATAGAATCGCCGTCAACGTGAAGCCGGGACTCTGCGCGAGACGGCGGACGGCGTAGCGCGCGTCGCACCAGAATCTGACGACAAACGGGTCACCGCTTGACCGTAGGATGCTCGTTTGATCTTGGTGGCTCATCGTCAGTTCGCTGGCTCTCTCAATCGACAGGGTCGGCTGAGAGGTGCTGGGCTCTTGGCCCGTGACCTTCGGCCATCCCTACGAACGGGGCTCGGGTACGGTGTCGGCTCTATCATCCTCGCCGCGTCGTGCTGTCCGATTCGGGAAGCGGCAGGCTAGTCTTGTCCGAAAGACCCGGTGTCGAGGCCAAGCTTGCGCGCACGCGACCCCAGAGCGGCCGCAATGACCAGGAGAATCCCGCTGCTAAGGAACGTACCGCCGACAGCGCCCGCGATGAGCGCCGTGATTAGCCCCTCTCCCAGGGTGCCGAACGCCCCGAGCGCCCAGTAGACTGCCAGGGCTACGCCGAGGCACGCGGCCGGGATAAGTCTCCACGCTGGGACCGGGCGCTTTCTGTATTGGGCAAGCCAGGCCAAAGCCATCGCGAGGATCGCAGCAGCCAACGAGAGAAAGCCGAGCCCGACCTTGGACAGCAGGCCAACCACCACAAGGATGATGAAGAGACCGAGCAACGCAGCAACGAGCCGTTTCACGTATGA
>CANPVY010000366.1 GCA_947581845.1 uncultured bacterium
TATCGCCCGCCCAGGGATAGCCGGTGATCGAGAGCCCGAGGCTGTCGAAGTACTCGTAATAGGCGAGGTCCTCCGGGAACATGCGCTCGGCGCTCTTCGAGGTGGAGGGCCCGCGCAGGTGCATCGGCACACGCGTGTCCATCGAGTTCGCGACCGAGACGTTCGGGTGCGTGAGCAGCCACAAGGCAGTGGCCCGGGTCTCCGGCTCGCTCAGCGGGAACGCGCCGGCACCGAACTGGGTCCAGCCGCGCTTCGTCGCATCGCCGCCGGTATCCGGCCGCCAGTTCTCCGGATAATTCCGGTGCAGGTCGAGACCGCCGATCCCGTCCTCGTTGAACTCGCCGTCGCCATCGTTGTCGATCCCCTCGCCCACGACCACCCAGTCGCCCTCGCCTTCCGGGACCCGCCGCATCAGCCGGCCGCTGGGGTCGCGCTCGTCCAGCACCGCGTTGCCCTGATCTTTTGTGCCGGGCCCCACACGCCAGCGCTGCTGATAGATGACACCGTCGCCGTCCAGGTCCTCGTAGGGGTCCTCATCGATCAGACCGTCGCGATCGGAATCGTGGGGGCGCACCGAGCTCCGGTTCGACTGCGCGGTGTGCAGGTAGAGGTCCGAGCCGTCCGGATTATTCTCCGGCTTGAGATAAATGGCCTTGGTGTCGAGCAGCTGCGTGATCTCGGCATCACGGCCGTAGCTCTCCAGCAGGTGCTGGATCAGCCAGAGCACCGACTCCGAGCTGGTCACCTCGCCGCTGTGACGGCCGCCCTCGAAGAACGCCGCCGGCCTGTCCTCAGCCGCGCCAGTCTCCTGGTTGGTCACGGTCACCTGGAGGATCGGGCGGCCCTCGAAGCTCTTCGCGACCTCATACAGCTCGACCAGGTTCGGATAACGCTCGGCCCAGCGGCCAAGCCACGTGTACATCACGTCCACCGTGTGGTAGCGATCGAACGTCAGACGCTCGCCGGCCTCGTATTCAACGCCCGGGTGCCGGACCCGCGGGAAGAAACTCACGCCATGCCGCTCGCCCTTCACCGTGTACCACGCCGTGTCGGCGCCCGCCTTCGCCTCATCAATCTCCTGGCCCAGCAGCGCGCTCGTGCTCGCCACGCCTAGACCGATGCACATCAGTACCTGCGCGTACCTGATCATCGCTCCTCGCCCTCCACGGTTGGCAGGATGGCGGCGACCCGCTTCCTGCGGCTCGGCCACGGCCACATGATAGTCACATGATAGCTACGTGATAGCCACCTGATAGCTACATGATAGCTGCGTGATCACGGAGCATGCTATGCTGGAGATGGGCTATGTCCCAACGACAGGTCGCTAGAAAAAAGATCGGAGCTCTGCCCCGGGGAGGCGCCGGGGGACCGACGAGCGAAGTTGGTGTTAGCGACCCGGCTCCGATCCTTGGCCCGGGTCTGGGGGTGAGCTCGCAGCTGTCGTCGCGGGAGGCACGGACTTGCCTGCCGGGTCGACCGGAGCGAGCGGTCGCCCGGCGCCGACCCGAAATCTACCGATCTTTTTCAGCGACCTGTTAGAGGTGATGCCGGCCGTCAGCTCCAGAACTCGGCCGCGGAGATGATCGCGAGCTCCTCCTCGCTGAGAACGAGGTCCGCGGCACCGGCCGAGTCGACGGCGTGCTCCACGGTGCGCGCACCCGGGATGGGAATCACGGTCGGACCCTGGGCGAGCACCCAGGCCAGGACGACGGCGTGCGGTGAGGCGGCGTGCGCCGCGGCGATAGGCGGCAGCGCAGGGTGGTCGGGCAGCTTTTTGTTGAGTCGCCCACCTCCCACGGGACTGTAGGCTAGGAAAGCTAACCCGTTATCCGAACAGTATTTAACTACACCAGTCTCAAGTGCCTCACGATGGAACGGGCTCAGCCGGTTCTGCACGGTCACCACGTCCACGATCGCCTGAGCCGTCCTAATCTCGCCTACCGTGACATTGGACAGCCCGACCCAGCGGACCTTGCCCTCGTGCTGTAGCTCGGCGATTGCGCCCACGCTGTCCGTGAAGGGGACAGCGCGATCGGGGGCGTGGAACTGGTAGAGGTCGATCCGCTCGACGCTCAGCGCTTTGAGGGAGCGCTCGCAAGCGGCCTTCAGGTGCTGGGGTCGGCCATCCTCCTCCCAGCGACCGCCCGGCCGGGTCATTCCGCCCTTGGTGGCGACGACGATTGAGTCGCGCTCACCCGCCCAGCTAGCGAGCGCCTTGGCGATCAGCCGTTCGTTGTGCCCGATGTCGCGGTCGTCGAGGCAATAGACGTCGGCGGTGTCGACGAGCGTCATCCCCGCGTCCAGCGCCGCCTGGATGACTGACACCGCCTGTGACTCCGGTGGTCGGCCGCTGATGGAGAGCGGCATGGCGCCGAGGCCGATGGCGGAGACGGCCGGCGCGCCGGGGCCGAGGGGACGGGTGCGCATCAGTGCGAGCCGGGCTCGGGCGCGTCCAGGATCTCGCGCACCTTATCCAGCAGGCTCTCGCGCGTGAACGGTTTGGCGAGGAATTGCATGTCCGGGCTCAGCATGCCCTGCCGCAGCACGGTGTGGTCACTGTAGCCCGACATGAAGAGTACCCGGACGTCGGGGCGCAGCTGGGCGACCTGCCGGGCCAGGTCGCGCCCACTCATCTCGGGCATGATGAGATCCGTGATGAGGAAGTCGATCGGGCCCTCGTACTCGCTGGCCAGCTGCGTGGCCTCGCCTACGTCACGCGCTTCCACGACGGTGTAGCCACTGCCCTCGAGCGTCCGGCGCACGACGGTCCGGACTGCGTCGTCATCCTCGACGACCAGCCCCGTCTCTTTACCGTTACGCTCCAGCGGCGCTCTGTCCGCCGCCCTTCTGGCTCGCGGTCGCTCGACCGGCTCGAGCTCCTCGACCCGTGGCAGATAGATCTTGAAGGTCGTCCCCTGCCCTGGCTCGCTGTAGACCCAGATGTAGCCGTTACTCTGCTTGATGATCCCGTAGACCGTGGACAGGCCGAGCCCGGTGCCCTTGCCCGACTCCTTCGTGGTGAAGAACGGCTCGAACACCCGCGCACACGTGGCCTCGTCCATGCCGACCCCGGTATCGCTGATCGCCAGCATCACGTAGGAGCCCGCCTGCACTGGCGCGTGCGAGCTGACGTATGCCTCATCCAGTTCGGCGTTCGCCGTCTCGATCAGCAGTCTGCCGCCCTCAGGCATTGCGTCCCGCGCGTTGACCGCCAGGTTGATGATGACATGCTCGATCTGGCCGGGGTCGATATGGACTTGACCGAGCTCCCGATCCAGCGACGTGGTCAGCTCGACTTGCTCGCCGATCAGGCGCTCGATCATCTTCGCCACGCTCTCGACCACCGAGTTCAGGTCGAGCATCACGGGCTCCATGACCTGGCGCCGGCTGAACGCGAGCAGCTGCCGTGTCAGTGAAGCCGCACGCGCACCGGCCTTGCGGATCTCCTCCAGATCGATACGGCGTGGATCGTCCTTCTCCATACGCGCGAGCAGCAGCTCGCTGTTGCCCATGATCGCCGTCAACAGATTGTTGAAGTCGTGGGCAACGCCGCCGGCCAGCTGCCCGACCGCCTCCATCTTCTGCGATTGGCGCAGCTGCTCCTCCAGCTCCCGCTCACGCGTGACGTCGCGCGCCGCGCAGACGTAGCTGACGATGGCGCCGGACGCGTCCCTCACGGGCGAGATCGTGGCGTCCTGGCGATAGAGCGTACCGTCCTTCCTGCGATTGATGAGATGGCCCTGCCACACGTCGCCGCGCGCCAGCGTCTCCCACATCTCCCGGTAGAACGCCTCATCCTGTTTGCCGCTGTTCAGAATACCCGGCTTGTGACCGACCGCGTCCTCGCGCGAGTAGCCCGTGATACGCTGGAACGACGGGTTCACGTACTGGATGGTGCCATCCAGGTCCGTGATGTAGATCGCCTCGGCGCCCTGCTCGATGGCAGTCGCCAGCAGCTTGCTGGCCTGCTGGCTCTCGCTCAACGCCGCCTCCGCCCGGGCGCGCTGGATCGCGTAGCGCACCGTGCGGGCCAGCGCATAGGCGTCCATCCGCCCTTTCACCAGATAGTCCTGAGCGCCGCGGCGTGCCGCCTCCATCGCCGGCGTCTCGTCGTCCACGTGGCTCAGCACGACGATCGGCACCGTCGGCGCGGCCTGGTGCACGCGGTCGAACGTCTCCAAGCCATCGCAGTCCGGCAGCCCCAGGTCCAGCAGGACCACGTCCACGGCGTCCCGGCCCAGGCGCTCGAGCCCAGGAGCCAGCGACTCCTCGTGCGCCACGACGAACGAGGCGCCCGGCGCCGCGCCGAGCATCTCGCGCACCAGACGGCTGTCGCGCGGATCGTCCTCGATCAACAGGACTCGCGTCGCCGGCTCGTTCATCACTCTCCGTCGTGCGTCAGGTGCTCTGGATAGCAGACTAAGCCCACAGCTGGGCCCAGCGTGCCAGGCGGGCTAACGGGCACGCCCCCAACCACTTAGCGGTCAGTGCTGATAGGGGAGACCGACTCGGCGAGGCGGCGCTCAGGCGCCGTCCCCGTTTCCGGACGCTGTAATATGTCAGTTTCTCAACGAATGTGGAAGGCCTACCCCCCGGGCCCTTCCGTCAGCGCCTGCTCGACGCCCGGCGGATCAGCGGTCAGCTCCGCACTCAGGGCCTGCGCGGCGGCCCGCACAGTTCGCTCGATCGACACGGGGTCCTTCGAGCTGACGTGACCGGGCTCGAGCCAGATCAGTCGCTTCGGCTCGCGCGCCGCCTCGTACAGCACCTTCACGCAGTGGTGCGGGATCCAGTCGTCGTCCGGCCCATTGATCAGGATCAAGCGGCGCGGCGACACCTGGGCGATGTAGCGCAGCGGCTCGATCGGGCGCACCAGCCAGGCGCCGGCCCGGCCGACGGGCCGCCGCAGCCACCTGGGCAGCTCCCTCAGGTTGCCCTCGAGCAGAGCCGCGTAGTCGCCGCCCCCGTAGGCGAGCATGACCGTGCCGGCCCGCTCGTCGAGCGCGCCGGCCACGGCCATCAGCAGCGCGCCGAAGCTCGCGCCACCGAGCACCAGGCGCGACGAGTCGACCTCGGGCCGCCTCTGCAAATAGTCGACGGCCAACAGCACCGCCGACGGCGTGAGGAACATGGCGCGGCGGATCTTCAGCAGGCGTACCAAAAAGCCCAGCGGCGACAGCCGCGTCGGCCCGTCCCAGGGATAATCGAGGCCGAGCACGACGAACGGCTCCTTCACCGTGATGAACTCGGCGGTGCTGCGCCCGGTCAAGACGCCACCCATTGCCACCAGCGCCGGCCAGCGGCCCTGCCGGCGCGGGACGTGCAGGTGGCCGCGCACGCTGAAGCCCGCGCTGCTGGTCAGCGTCACCTGATAAGCCTGGTGAAGCGCGTCGCCCTCGGCCGGCTCCTCAGCCACCGCGACCAGCTCACCCTTCTGACGCCAGAAAGCCTCCGGAGCGTCGAAGGCCAGTGCGCGAGCCAGGTAGCCGGAAATCGCCACCACGACCAGCATCACAGCACCCAGAATCAGCGCGAACATCGGTCGACAGCCCGCCGTGCTAGCGCCGCTTGGCTACGAAGGTCCCGTTCGGCTGGTAGAGCACCAGCTCCGTCACCGCCCCGGACTCGTCCTGCCTGAACTCGAGGCTGTAGCCGGTCAGCGCCTTCAGATCGAACGACGTTCCGCGCGTCGGCACCAGCTCATAGCTCGGCTGACCCGGGCCCGTGAGGACGAGCGTGTCGTCGCCCTTGAGCGAAACCGTGAGCACTGTGCCGCCCAGCTCGTACTCGCCGACGAACGGCTCCAGGAAGGCCCGCTCGCGCATCGACTCGTCGGGCACGCG
>CANPVY010000367.1 GCA_947581845.1 uncultured bacterium
CGAGACCCTGCAACTGGGATCCGACTCGCGTGTCCTGGTATTCGGCACCGAGGGCGCCACGGATCCGGAGTCCTACCTGAGGATCGTCGGTCGATCCGCCGACGAAGTCTCCTGCACAACCTAGCCGCCACCACGCCAACGCTCCGGGCCACCTAGCTGTTACACTTGGAGACCGGTGGCTGCCAGGAGCGGGCCCGATGACTCGGCCGACAGGCAAAGGTGTCGTAGTGCGGCGGCCGACGTAAGTTGTGGTACCGTTCACTTCGGAGAGAGCCTTGTCACGTTGGCCGACCGCAGCCCTGCTTCTGCTTAACGCCGTCACTGCCAATACGATGGCGGCGCAGGAGGTTGGGCAGAGCCCAAAGACGCTGCAGGCTGGTCTCATCGCAGAGGGCACCGCCATCCGTCTGGACGGGGCGCTCGACGAGCCCGCCTGGCAGGACGGGGACGTCGCCAGCGGCTTCCGGCAGCAGGAGCCCGAGGAGGGCGCGCCCGCCAGCGAGTCGACCCGGATTCGCGTGCTCTACGACCACGAGAACCTCTACGTCGGCGTTTGGGCGTTCGACTCCCGGCCTGACCGAATCATTGGGCGCCAGCTGGAGCGTGACGCCCAGCTCGGACTCTCCCGCTTCGGGCCCAGCGGCGGCGATGACGCGATCGAACTCATCCTCGACACCTTTCACGACCGTCGGAACGCCTACTACTTCGGCACCAATCCCCAGGGCATCCAGGTGGATGGGCTGATCACCGACGAGTCGCACGAGCCCGACCTCGACTGGGACGGCGTGTGGGACGTGCGAGCGCGGGTCAGCAACGACGGCTGGACCGCCGAGTTCGCGATCCCGCTGCGTACGCTGCGCTTCCCGGCGAACGCGGGCCAGCAGACGTGGGGCTTCAACGTGCAGCGGGTGGTGGCGCGCAAGAACGAGCAGAGCCTGTGGACCGCCTGGTCACGTGAGAATGAGGGGCTCAACCGGGTGAGTCGCGCCGGCGAGTTGGGCGGGCTCGATTCGTTAAGGCGCGGACTCGATCTCAGCGTGAAGCCCTACGTTTTGACGGCGGTGGGGCAAGACTACGATGAGCGGCCAAGCGGCAGCGCCGACTTCGAACCCGACGTGGGATTCGATGCGAAGCTCGGGCTGGCCTCGGGCCTCGTGCTCGACTTCACCGTCAACACCGATTTTGCCCAGGTCGAGGCCGACGAAGAGCAGATCGATCTCAGCCGCTTCAGCCTGTTCTTCCCGGAGAAGCGCGAGTTCTTCCTGGAAAACGCGGGCATCTTCGAGTTCGGCGCGCCCCAGTTCTATGGACCGCCTCCCCTCTTGCTCTTCTTCTCACGCCGCATCGGGCTGCACCAGACCGAATTCGCCCGACCGCAGACGGTGCCAATCATCGCCGGTGCCCGGCTCACTGGCCGAGCTGGCGGCCAGACGATCGGCCTCCTCAACGTCACTACCGGTGAAGAGGAGAGCGCGAACGCTCCATTGACGAACTTCGCCGTGGCACGAGTGAAGCGCGACGTGGGCCAGCGGTCGTACGTCGGAGCGCTCGTTACTCATCGACTTGAGGAGAGCGGAGCCGACAACGTCGTCGCCGGCATCGACGGGAACTTCTGGCTCTCGGGCCCAATGGTCTTGGAGGGCTTCTACGCACGGACGTGGGACTCCGACCCAGGCGGAGATGACGACACCTGGCAGCTCACGCTCGATTACACCGGCGACTGGATCGGCTGGCAGGTCAACCATCTGGAGATCGGAGAGGAGCTGGAGCCGGGCATTGGGTTCGTGCTGCGCCGCGACATCGCACGTAGCTCCGGGAGCCTCAGGTTCACACCGCGACCGCCGATACGCGGCCTGCGCAAGATCGACATCCGCAACAACTTCGAGTACGTGGTCTACGCCGACTCACGCAAGGTGCTCGACCGCAGCTGGGAGATTAGCCTCGCGCCCGAACTCGATTCAGGAGACGAGGCCGACTTCGAGCTGGGCTACCAGTTCCAGCGCCTCGATGAGGCGTTCGAGCTCACGCGGCTCGACACCGCACCTGTCATCGTACCTGAGGGTGATTACGAGGATTGGAGATTCGAGGGGCGCATCAACACCAGCGGCACCAGGCCGCTGGCCGCTGAGGTCTCCGGGAGTGTACAGGGATTCTGGGGTGGGGATCGCTGGGAGCTCGGCGGTGAGCTCAGCTTCAGCAGCCCCCACATCGGCTTCGATCTCGGCTACAGCCACAACGACATCGACGTCCCGGGCGGCGCGTTCACCACCGACCTCGTGCAGGGACGTCTGAAGCTGGCCGTGAACACGCGGCTCTTCGGGAACGCTTTGCTCCAGTACAACAGCCAGACCGGCGCCTTCTCCGCCAACTTGCGGGTCGATTTCATCCATCGCCCGGGTAGCGATCTGTTCATCGTGTTCAACGAGCGCCGCGACATCGAGGATGGCCGCTGGAATCCGGACAGCCGCGCCTTCATCGTGAAGCTCACCTACCTGCGCTGGTTCTGAGGGTTCGCCTTGCTGCACGCCAGCGAACCGGCACCGGCACTCGAAACCGCCAACAAAACCCAGGGCTGCGGTCAGTCGTATGGTATAGAGGGAAACGGTTCAACCCTCAGCAGGAGGTAAGGGCAGGCATGCGCTATCCGCTAGAGGGAAGGGACAGCCTCGCAGCGCTCACCGCCGGCGGTGGGCTAGCCGCCGGGGCATGGGGACTGGCCCGCGCTGCGGCCAAGCGCGCCCTGGGCCCACTCGCGGTTCCCATGGCGGTGGGCGGTGGCCTGATGTGGCTCGGCCGCAGCTTCGGCGACTCGTTCGTCGAGATCGGGGAGAAGAGTCTGCGCGTCAAGCTTGGCGTTGTCTTCGACGAGACGATCCCGCTCTCGGAGATCTCACGGGTCGAGATGACGGAATGGAAGATCATCGGTGGACTGGGCGTGCGCACGAACCTGAAGGACATGGTAGCGGTCGTCACGACCGCGGGCCCCGTGGCCGACCTCTGGTTCTGGACGCCACGGCGGCTTCCCGTCATCCCGCGCATCTACTACGTGCAGGCCCAGCACCTGCTGGTGAGCCCCGAGAACCTGGACGGCTTCATCGCGGACCTGCGGGCGCGCCCGGAGTCCTAGAGGCGAACGCTACGGCTCGAGCCTCTGCGGCTCCGACGTTTCCGCTCCACCCAGGCTCTCAAGCCGTTGCTCCACGCGCAGCAAGGCGCCGTCCACATCGCCGAGGTTCGCCAGCGAGTGGCGAGCCTGCCTCACGGCTGTGTCCAGCTTCGAGCGCAGCTCCTCCACGTCCGCCTGCAGATGCGTGAGAGCGCCGAGGATCTCGCGCGCGCTCTCCTGTAGCTGAAAGCCCCGCAGGCCCATCCGCACCACTGCCAGATACGCGTGGAGCATGTTCGGCGACACCGGGACCACCCGCTTTCTCAACGCGTACTCAGCGAGGGAGGCGCTGTCTTCGTCGAGCCGGCAGAGCGCGACCTCGTGGAAGACCGACTCGGACGGGATGTACATGAAGACCACATCAAGCGCGCCGTCGTCCGGCGACAGATACTTGGCGGAAACGTCATCGACATGACGCCGCACATCGCGAGCGAATGCGCGCAGGGCCACCTCCGCATCGGGATTGCCCGAGCTGCGTAGGTCGAGGTAGCGCCGGAAGTTGTCGAGGGGAAACTTCGAGTCGATAGGCAAGAGTCGCCTCTCGCCCACGAGGATCGCCGCGTCCACTCGCACACCGCTCGTCGGGTAGGTGTACTGCACGCAATAGCGATCCCGCGGTAACGTGTCCGCGAGCAGATCCTCCAGCAGCCGCTCCCCGAACGCGCCGCGCAGCTGCGGCGGCTGAAGGATCTTCTGCAGCTCCGCCAGTCCTTCGCCTAATTGCTCCACGTTCTGCGTCGCTTCTTGCAGCTGGCCGATCCGCTGGCTCAGCTCATGCGTCTGCCGCAAGTGCTCACGCAGCCGCTCGTCGACCCCGGACCTCACGGCCTGAACCTCCCGCTGCAACAACTGCAGGGAGGCGGGAGGCGCCTCGGCCATCTGCTTCAGCTGGCTCCCCAGCCGAGCCAAGCGCCAGGCGAGCCAGACGAGGAGCATGAGGAGCACGAGGGCGACAAGCGAGAGGGTCACCACATCCATCTCGACCTCCTGAACAGCGTAA
>CANPVY010000368.1 GCA_947581845.1 uncultured bacterium
CGATGGGAAGTGGATCGCCTTCACCATGCTCGTCCCCGAGCGCGACAGGTGGACCGTGAAGCTGCCCGGCCGGCCCGAGGGCGCGAAGTGGACGGAGGGTCCGCGCATCATCGATCGGCTCAACTACCGGCGTGACCGCGTCGGTTTCCTCGAAGACGGGTACCGCCACATCTTCGTGGTCCCGGCCGATGGCGGCACGCCCCGCCAGCTCACCAGCGGCGACTACAACCACGGGGGCAGCTGGTTCGGCGGCGGCATCGACTGGACACCGGACGGCCAGGCGATCGTCTTCAGCGGCTTGCGCGAGGAGGACGCCGACTACATCTGGCGCGAGTCCGAGATCTACGAGGTGAGCGTGGCGGACGGCGCGATCAAGCAGCTCACCCAGCGCCGTGGCCCGGACAACAGCCCCGCCATCTCGCCCAATGGCAGGCTGATCGCCTACACCGGCTACGACTTCACCGACGACACCTACATCGACTCCAAGCTGTACGTGATGAACCGCGATGGCAGCAACCCGCGGCTGCTCAGCGCGGATTTGGATCGCACACCGCGCAACCTCATGTGGTCCGGCGACAGCCGCACCATCTACTTCAACGTCGACAGCGAGGGTACCCGGAACTTGTACGCCGCTACGCTAGACGGTCAGGTGCGGAAACTCACTGACGGCACGCACATGCTCAGCGTCAGCGAGATTAATCGCAACGGTCTGGCGGTGGGTGTGCTCTCGAGCTACCACGAGCCCGGCGATGTCGTCAGCTTCAACCTCAGGCGGCCCAACCGGATCGCGCAGCTCACCTTCGTGAACGACGACATACTGAACCACATCGAGCTGGGCGAGGTCGAAGAGATCTGGTACACGTCGGTCGATGACCTCCGTATCCAGGGCTGGATCGTCAAGCCGCCCGACTTCGATCCCGGCACGAAGTACCCGCTTATCCTACAGATACATGGCGGGCCGCACGCCATGTACAACGTCGGCTTCAGCTTCAGCCAGCAGGAGCATGCGGCCAACGGCTACGTCGTTCTCTACACGAACCCGCGTGGCAGCTCGGGCTACGGCTCTGCGTTCGGCAACGCCATCAAACGGGCCTATCCCGACAAGGACTTCGACGATCTGATGAAGGGCGTGGACGAGGTCATCGCCCGCGGCTACATCGACGAGCGCAACATGTTCGTGTACGGCGGCAGCGGCGGTGGCGTCCTGACCGCCTGGACCGTCGGCCACACCGATCGCTTCGCCGCAGCGTCCTCCAACTATCCGGTCATCGACTGGCTTTCCTTCGTCGGCACCACCGACGGCGCCAGCTGGTACCGTAACTTCGACCAGTTCCCCTGGGAGGACCCGAGCGAGCACCTGCGCCGCTCGCCGCTCATGTACGCTGAGAACGTGAAGACCCCGACCATGCTGATGACCGGGATCAACGACCTGCGTACGCCGATCTCGCAGACCGAAGAGTTCTACATGGCGCTCAAAGTGCAGAAGGTGCCGACGGTGATGCTGCGCTTCAACGATGAGTGGCACGGCACCAGCTCGAGACCATCCAACTTCATGCGCTCGCAGCTCTACATGCGCAGCTGGTTCGAGAAGTACACGACGGAGGACGAGGAGCCCGTTGCGACGACGGGCGAGAACAAGCAATAGAAGGCGCGACCGAACCGCGCCGACACCTCTAGGTAGAAAGTGGCGGGACCCGGCGGACCCCTTCGCGCCGGGTCCCGGCCTTCAGGTCGTGGAGCGAGGCCTCTCGACCGTTACCAGAGCAGGTGGAACGCTCCAGCCAAGCCTGCCATCAGTGCACCAATGACCACATAGCACAGCCAGCCGAGCAGCACCGTACCGATCGCCTTGCCCGTGGTGAAGTCCAGGGCCTGGCGCACGGCGACCACGCCACAGACCAGCATCCAGATACCCGCCGCCAGCTGGACCAGCCAGCCGAGCACCGGTACGATGCCCAGGACCCTCAGAACACCAACCGACTGTGCGAACCCCAGCGTCCGCAGCATCTCCCCCATGTCTGCGGTGCCGTCGAACACCTTGGTGCCGATCACCAGGGTCACCGCCGACCAGATGAGCCAGCCGACGAAAGCCGAGATCAGGGCACCGACGACTCCCGCCCCGCCCGCTCCGATCGACCCGATAGCGCCCGCGACGGCTACCAGAGCCACGACCCCGGCGGCCTGCCCCGTCGCCGTGGTGTCGTGCTCCACCTCCTCGTAGGTCGGGACGTTGAGCGTTGCCGCTCCGATCATGCGCTCGCTGAAACTAGCCATATTCTCGCACCCCCTGTACGCAATGGATGGGGCCAGGAGTCACCCACAGCAGCCAAATTAGGGAACGCGCCCAATCTATCGCACCGGCACCTGGCCGCGCTACCGTCTCCTTTGCGCCGTGGACCCTGAGCCCACTAGCTTGCCCCAAACACACACTACGAGATCTCCACCACAGGAGGTTTCCGTGACCCGCTCTCTCTTCCCGCTTCTCGCGTTCGCAGCCCTGGCCGCCTGCACGGCCGAGCCGGCCGGCACCGCCTCATCGCCGTGCTCGCCCTGGGCAACCACGTGCCGCTCGAACCCTGGGCCGTGGACACCGTCCACCTCACGGTCACACCCACCAACAAGTGACAACTCAGCGAACCCACGCAAGCCCGGCCAGATCAGACGTATAACCGGCCTTGCAGATTGCAAGAAAAAGTCATCTTGACTGAAATCACTGACTGTGCCATCACCCGCGGCCATAAAGCCATCCGCTCATCTTCAATCATCGCAACACGTTACACTCTTCGGCCCTCTAACCGTATCCGGGCATGAGGTTTGCAGCCGAGCATCCTGGCTACAGTCGCCTTCGTACCCCGCCTCAGCTCGGGCCAAGCTGTTGGATTGCTTACCTAAAGTCCAGGCCTACGCGCCTCGCCGGCGTACTTTTGTGCCCGAAGCCCGCCTTGCGCGCCGTGCACGGGCTGTAGCCGGCTTCACGCTTCTCGAGATCATCATGGCGCTGGTGCTGATGGGCGTGGTCTACGCGATGGCAGTGCCGGCGATCGGGCGCGCTCGGATCGGGGCGGCGGTTCACAACTCGCGCCATATCGTGGTGTCCTCCATCTCACTGGCCAGGGCTACGGCCCTCCGTTTCGGGCGTCTGACAGTGTTGCGCCTGGACGCGAGCGAGGACCGCCTCTGGATCGAGGCGGATACGAGCGTGAGCGGCGGTGCTGTGGATACGATCGGCTTCTACAGTTTCGCTGGTGAGCTGGCGACGGACCTACAGAGCAATCGCTCGAGCCTGTGCTTCAACGGACGCGGTATCGGCACGACGAGTACGGCCTGCCCGCAGGCCGGTGCGCTGATCGTCGTCTCGCTGGGAGGCGAGGCCGACAGCGTGTGGGTGACGGCTCTGGGCCGAGTATTTGACCGATGAGGCAGCTTATGCACTACCGGTTGAACGAGCGCGGCACCTCGATTGTCGAGTTGCTAGTGGCGGTGGCACTTCTGGCGGTGGTCGTGGTCTCGCTGGCGGCCGCGGGCCTCTACGCGAACCGGACGCTGACGCGCTCCCGCGTGCAGCTCGAGTCCGCTCACTTCACACAGTCCGAGCTCGAACGGCTCCACGCCGTGCCCTACGATTCGCTGCAGAGTGGCAGCCGGACTGCGGCGAAGGGAACGTCGACATGGACGGTCAGCGACAGCAGTGGATACAGCCGAATTCTGTTGATCACTCACTACGCCCCCACGGAGGGGGTA
>CANPVY010000369.1 GCA_947581845.1 uncultured bacterium
TTCAGTGAGGTGGATGGTGACTTCGCCGTCTTCGTCGGTGCCCGCGGCGGCTGGATCATCAACCATACGCTGGTGCTCGGCGTTGGCGGCTACGGGCTGGTGAACGATATCGAGATTGAGCCGGGATTCCCCGAACCGTGGTATATCGAGTTCGGCTACGGCGGCGTCGAGCTGGAGTACATCAATAGCTCGAACAGTCTGATTCACTTCACGATCTATCTGCTGATCGGAGGCGGTGGGTTGAGCACGAGCCTGCCCGGCGATGAGGAGGCGGTGTTCGTCATGGAGCCGGCAGCGAACATCGAGCTCAACGTGACCTCCTACTTCCGCCTCTGTGTCGGCGGTGCCTATCGCTACGTGACCGCGATCAGAATGCCGATCTTCGATGATGAGGATCTTAGCGGGGCCGTCGGGGTCATGACCTTCAAGTTCGGCGCCTTCTAGCGAGCGAGCGCGTGCAGCTGGAGGAGTTGGCGCAGACCTCCAAACGGGTCGCGGCCACGAGCGCCCGCCTGGAGAAGATCGACCTGCTAGCCGCTACACTGCGGAGACTCTCAGACCGGGAAGTACCCGTTGCCGTCGCCTACCTGTCCGGCGAGTTGCCGCAGGGCCGGATCGGAATCGGGCTGGCGATGCTGGAAGCCGCGTTCCCGGACACCTCGGCCGCCGCGCCGACGCTCTCCCTTCTCGAGGTTGACGCCGCACTCGACCGCGTCGCTTCGCTGAGCGGCCCGGGCTCGACCCGCGAGCGTGGTCGCTTGTTGCGTGAGTTGTTAGCCCGCGCCACCCGCGAGGAGCAGGAGTTCCTTGCCCGCCTGCTGCTGGGTGAGTTGAGGCAGGGCGCGCTGCAGGGTGTGATGGTGGAGGCCATCGCGCGCGCCGCAGACGTGCCTGCCTCGGCCGTTCGCCGCGCCCACATGTTCTCCGGCGACCTGCCCGAGGTCGCGGCCGCCGCCCTTCTGGAAGGGGCCCAAGCGCTCGCCCGCTTCTCCATCCAGCTTTTCCGTCCCGTGCAACCGATGCTGGCGCAGACGGCGGACGAGATCGAAGACGCGCTCGGACTCCTGGAGAGCGCGGCGCTGGAGTACAAGCTCGACGGTGCCCGCGTGCAGGTGCATCGCGCCGGCGAGGAGGTGCGGGTCTATACACGTAGGCTGAACGATGTAACCGCCGCGGTGCCCGAGCTGGTCGAGCGGATCCGCGCTCTGCCCGTACGCGAGATCATCCTAGACGGCGAGGCGCTCGCCTTCCGTCCGGATGGCAAGCCGCAGCCGTTCCAGATGACGATGCGCCGCTTCGGCCGCAAGCTGGACGTGGCACGCATGCAGCGGGAGCTACCGCTGAGCGCCTACTACTTCGACGTGCTCTATCTCGACGGCGCGAGCCTCAGCGATCATCCGACCCGCGAGCGGCTCAGCGTCATCGAGGAGGCACTGCCTGAACAGCTTCTCGTCCCGCGCACCGTGACCGGTGATGCGGAGGAAGCTCAGGCCTTCCTCCAGAGCGCCCTCGCCGCCGGTCATGAAGGCATTATGGCGAAAGCGCTCGACGCCCCGTACGAGGCGGGCCGCCGCGGTCAGAGCTGGCTGAAGCTGAAGCTCGCCCACACGCTGGACCTGGTCGTGCTCGCCGCCGAGTGGGGCTCCGGTCGCCGCCGTGGCTGGCTCAGCAATCTCCACCTGGGCGCCCGTGATCCGGCTACCGGCGGCTTCGTGATGCTAGGCAAGACCTTCAAAGGTCTCAAAGATCAAACGCTCGAGTGGCAGACCCGAAAGCTCCAGGAGCTGGAGGTCAGTCGCGACGCGTATACCGTTTACGTGCGTCCGAAGCTTGTCGTCGAGGTAGCATTCGACGGGGTGCAGGCCAGCCCGAGATACCCTGCCGGGCTAACGCTCAGGTTCGCGAGATTCAAGCGGTACCGACCCGACAAGAGCGATAGCGAAGCCGATACTATTGATGCAGTGCGGGCGATCTACGAGAGCAGTGGCTGAGCCGAAGTCCGAGAAGGAGCGGTAAGGTGGGCTCCTGGTCATCCGGCAGCGCACCGGACAACTCCAGGCGGTTGGGGTGTACCGTGATGCGTAGGTCGAGCAGACGAATCAGCTGCGGCACCCGCTCATCTTGCAGCCAGTCTTTGAGATCCGACCACACGTAGCGGTGGCTTGAGCATCGCCGAGCTGGCGTGGCTCTACTACCTGAAGTTCGGGGAGGGGCCGTCCCAGCATCCTACCCGTCTTCTCGAGACACGAGTGCAACCATTCCCCCGGATGCGTTGTCGAACGAGGAGACTATGGAGTCTACCCGATAGACACGTTGACCATGACCGATCTCCAGCTGGGACAGTTCGAGCAGGCCGTGCTCATCGCGGTCCTCCGTGAAGGAGCCGCCGCCTTCGCCCTGGAAGTGCGCAGGGCTCTGGAGGTGGACTCGGGAAGGCCCGTATCCAGAGGTGCGTTCTACACCACTGTCGAGCGCCTGAAGAGGAAGGGGCTTCTGACGTGGGAGACGGTCCGCCCCGAGGGCGAGAGCCGCGCCACGATGCAGAGGCGATTCAGCGTGACGCCAGCGGGATTAGCAGCGCTGCGCGATGCGAAGCGGTTCCTGGAAGCTCGGTGCGCCAGCCTCGAGCAGGTGCTGGGGGAGTCATGATCGTCCGGCTGTCGAACTGTCTCCTCCGAGCCGCCCTCCCCTCGGACGAGGCCACCGAGACCATCCTGAATGACCTGTCCGAAGAGCTCCGCATGCGCCGGGAGGGTGGCCGGGGCTGGGTCCATGGGATCTGGTATTCCTGGGAATCGCTGAAGCTGGCGGCACACTTCACCCTGCTTCGCCTGGATGGCCGGAGCAGGGGTCCATCAAGGCCCGCACCGGCTCCTTCAGGAAACAGGAGAGGAACAGGAGATCAACGCATGGGACTCGAGTCGTGGATTCAGGATCTCCGCTTTGCGGTGAGAACCTTCGCGCGCGACCGCGTCTTCACGGCTAGCGCCGTCCTTACCCTGGCCCTGGGGATCGGCGGCTCCACGGCCATGTTCACCGTGGTCGACCGGGTTCTGTTGCGGCCTCTGCCCTACGAAGAGCCTGACCGGATCGTGGCCATCCGGCAGATCATCGAGCGGTGGAAGGAGATCGCCAACCTCCGGGACTCGTGGGACCGGGCCCGGCTCCACCCGGATCAGTTTGCCCTATTCCGCGACGAGGCGACGTCCTTGTCGGCGATCGCGGTTCACAACCAGGTGAAGAGGGTTCTCCGGGGCGAGGCTCCCCCGGAACTCTTGTCCGTGGGACGGGCCAGCTCCGGTCTTCTGGATCTTCTGGGAGTTGTGCCCGCTCGCGGCAGGTGGTTCACCCGGGAGGAGGAAGGGGATAAGAATGGCCCTGTTCCCGTGGTCGTTCTGAGCGACGAGTTCAAACGCTCTCATTTCCCGGAGGCCCAGGAGGTCTTGGGAACGTCCATCGTTCTCGGCGATCAGGCCTACACGGTGATCGGTGTGCTTCCTTCCGGCTTTCACCTGAGGGAATTCGCACCGGGGCAGGTGGACGATGGACATCGGGACCTGTGGATCCCGGGCGGCCACGAGTGCTGTTATAAGTGGGAGGCCATCGGGCGTCTGGCGCCCGGCGTGACCATCAAACAGGCAGAGGCACAGCTCCAGAGCTATCTTCCGGAGATCGCCCCCGGCACCAGGCGCTTCAGGGTGATCCCTCTCCGCCAGGCTGAGGGCGAGAAGCTGGCAACGCCCCTGATTCTCCTCCTCGGTGCCACGGGACTCCTCCTTCTCATCGCCTGCGGGAACGTCGCGACCCTGCTCATGGGACAGCTGGCCCATCGGGAGCATGAGCTTGCGGCGCGGACCGCCCTCGGCGCCAGCCGGGCCCGAATCACACGACAGCTCATGACCGAATGTGCTCTCCTGGGGGGCATGGCGGTCCTGGTAGGGGTGGGACTGGCCCATACCCTCACGCCGGTCATGGTCCGCCTGGGTCCCACGCTGCCTCGTCTGGACGACGTCGGAATCGACGTCCGGGCCTTGGCTGCCGGGATCCTCGCCGGAGGAGCCTGCGTGCTCATCTCCGGTCTCGTTCCCGCCATGATCGCATCGGGCGACTCCCTCCACTCCAGGCTCCAGCGGGGCAGCCGGAGCTTCCTGCGCCGCGCCTCCCGTCTCTCTTCTTTCGCCGTCGTCCTCGAGCTGGCTCTGACCACTGTCCTTCTGGTCGGTGGCGGGTTGCTGACCCGGAGCTTCGAGGAGCTCATGGATATCGACCCGGGAATCGAGACGGAGGGCCTGACGGCTCTGTTCACCCGCCTGGAATTCGCGGATGCCGAGGACGGGTTGCACGAGGCCTTCAGGAAGGGGGAGGAGATCCGGCTTGCGCTGGAGTCCGTGCCCGGTGTCACGGCGGTCACCGTTTCAGCAGATCTTCCTTTCATAAGCAAACCCTGGAGCACGACGATTTTTCTGCCGGGCGAGGTTCGCGGTTCCACCTCCCTCTTCTGGCAGGTGGACCACGACTATCACACCGCGATGGGAATCCCCCTCCTGTCCGGGAGGCTCCTGACCGCCGCCGACCGGGAGGCTAGCGCTTCCGTCGCCGTCATCAGCGAGTCCCTGGCCAGAGCGAACTGGCCGGGCCGTTCACCCTTGGGTGAGACCTTCTGGCTCAACCCGGAAGACCCGCCCGTGTCCGTGATCGGTGTGGTGGGGGACGTGAGACACGAATCCCTCGCCGATCGAACCGAGCCTGTGGCCTACATGCCCCTCGACGGCAGATGGGGGCGGCTTCCCAGAGCGTTCGCCATCCGCTCCTCCCGCAGGCCGGAGGAGCTGATTCCGGAGCTCCGGCGAGCGGTCCTTGCGACGGCTCCCGGGACCCTGATCGAGGTTCTGGCTCCGTACGAGCGGCTCGTGGCACGGTCTGCCTCGGTGGAGCGGTTTCGCATGGTCCTCACCACCGGATTCGCCGTCATGGCCGCGATCCTGGCCGGGATTGGCATCCTGGGGGTCACGGCCCGGACCGTGGCCAGCCATCGCCGGGAGCTGGGGATCCGAATGGCGTTGGGGGCCCGCGAACAACGCCTCGTCTGGGAAGCCGTACGACGACACCTGCGTTTGGCCGGCGCCGGAATCCTGCTCGGGGTTCTTCTGGCTTTGGGGTCCAGCCGGCTTCTGGCCGGGTTCCTCTTCGGGATCACGCCGGCAGATCCCGTCACCTTTGTGTCGGTGACGCTCGGCGAGCTCGGACTCGCCCTGGTGACGATCTACGTTCCCGCTCGCCGAATCGCGGCGCTGGAACCTGCAACGGTGCTCCGGCCCGAGTAGGAAGGCCAATGAAATGGCCTCCTGTGTCGTGGGCCATCGAGTTCCAGCGTTCCTGGAAGTTCCCGCTTTCGGCACCACGAGGCGATTCAAGGAGGGTTGCCGCCTCCACTCACTCCATTCGCTTCGGTGAGCGCGGCACGGTCAAGTCAGGTACGCGGGTTGTCAACCGCAGCGCGAGGTGTCCCAATTCGTCGGAGTTTCACGGGAACTTCCGCTGGGGAGCCTTTCCAGCTGAACGTGGACGGGGAGGGTAAGGCTGAATGGCAGGCAACCCGCCTGCACGGTATTTCGACCCCGCAAAGACCTTTCCTTGCCTATGTCCACAGACAAGGGAATCTCGCGGGCTGGGATCGCGCCAGGCCTGGGCGGTGCGCTAAGGCAATAGCGTGGTCTGGTCTAAGCAAGGCCCCTCGATTCCCTTCAGTGTGAAGTTGGCCGCTAGCTAGGGCCCATTGTCGCTATGCAGCTATGACAGTAACGTTAATGGTGTCGGTTCGCGCCACGATAGAGTAGGAGGAGTAGAGATGAAGAAGCTAGCGATGTTGCTAGTCGCCATGGTGCTGATGGCCTGTGGCGACGGAGTAACCGGACCCGACACATCGGACATACCGGACTACTACACCATCTACTATCAGATAGAGTTCGACAGCCACGGCCCCAAGGTCCCACCTTATGTCTGGGTCGGTGATCTAGTCCTGCACGGCGACAGGACCCTTGAGATCTCCCTGCGCCCCTGTAGCTGGGACGAGGAGTGTCAAAACGATGAAGGGGAGGGCACCTGGCATCGTCAGCGTGGTAGCCTTCGGATCTGTAGCGACCCTTCAGTCGCCAGCACACCTTGGCTCTACGGTCTCGAGGTGCAGGACGAGTCGTGCCTCACCTTCTTCTGGGACGAGCCCTGCTGCGAAGGGAAGTCGGGCACCTGGCTCACGCGAGACCTCGATCCTAGGCAGTGGGTTAAGAGCTGGCTGTCGCTAGAGCGTGGGG